>NZ_FZOB01000004.1 GCF_900188395.1 Desulfurobacterium atlanticum
GGTATGAATGGGAGAACGCCTTTTGAGGTTTTAAAGAGTAAGTGGGATTGTTTGTTTAATCTTAATGTTGCTTGTTTCCCTGTTGTGCTGCTTGAGGATGTTTTTGTGGTGGCTAATAGGCTGGGGGTATTGGAAAAGGGTGGGGAGAATGTGCTCACCCCCTACCTATTAAAAAATTTTTCACCTTTTATAAGGTCTCCAAAACTATCTCTGTCCCTTATAATTGAAAATCTATCTTCAAAAACAAGAACTTCTGCAGGCCTAAGTCTTGAATTGTAGTTTGAAGCCATTGTAAATCCGTAAGCTCCCGCACTTAAAATAGCAAGGTAGTCTCCTTTTTTACACTTTCCTATCTTTCTGTCAAAAGCAAAAACATCTCCTGTCTCACAAACAGGACCAACTATATCAACTATCTCTTTAGAATCTCCTCTAACAACAGGAACTATATGGTGATAAGCGTTATAAAGGGAAGGTCTCATACAATCATTCATCCCGGCATCAACAATATAAAAAGTTTTTCTATCATTACGTTTTACATAAAGCAGTTTTGTTAAAAGAATACCACTATTTCCTGAAATTCTCCTTCCTGGTTCGGTTATAAGCTTACATCCAAGCTCCTTTACATACGGAACAATCTTTTCAGCAAGGGATTTTGCAGAAGGAACCTCTTCATCGGGTTTATAGTTTATTCCAAGACCACCACCAGCATCAAAATACTCTATCTCAATGCCTTTATCTCTCAAAACTTTAACAAGGTCTGCTACTTTTCCAGCTGCTTCATCAAAAGGAGAAACATCAGTAATTTGAGAACCTATATGAAAATGCACACCAACAGGTTCTACAAATTTAAGGTTTTTTGCCTTTAAATAGATATCGTAAGCCCTTTCAATATCCACTCCAAATTTACTGGTTTTTAAGCCGGTAGAAATGTAAGGATGAGTTTTAGGATCAACATCAGGATTAACCCTTAAAGCAATCCTTGCAACCTTTCCAAGTTTCTCTGCAACACTGTTTAAAACATCAAGCTCATCTTCAGACTCAACATTGAACATCAAAATACCGCAGGAAAGTGCATATTCCATCTCATCTTCTCTTTTTCCAACACCTGCAAAAACGATTTTTTCAGAAGGTATTCCGGCAGTAATAGTCCTGAATATCTCTCCAGCTGAAACAGTATCAGCACCGGCTCCAAGTTCTGACAGAAGTCTTAAAATAGCAAGATTTGAACAGGATTTAACAGCAAAAGCCGTGATTCTTTCCACCTCATCAAAAGCACCGTCAAACTCTTTAAACCAGTATTCAAACGCAGCTTTACTGTAAATATAAACAGGAGTCCCCACACTATTTCCAATATCTTTTACAGCACACTCTTCAACATAAAGCTCATCATTTCTATATCCTATGAAAGGGAAAAGAAGTTCCAACTTAAAACCTCCAGATAGTAGTTGAGGTTTAATTTTAAACTATTTTTCTATAATAATCCTGTTTCCTTTCATTTCTAAAACGTTCTCAGCAAAGGGAAAAACATAATCTGTTTTAATCAAACAATTCCTTAACTGCTGTCCATCACCGGCAATAAAATAGGCACTATTTAAACTCTTCCCTTTAATTGTTAGAACTTCTCCTGATTTAAACTCTCTAAACAATGGCAAACTTAAAAGGAAAATAGAAAGAGCAACAAATATAAACTCTTTTTTAATTGCAAAAACCACCAGTATAAAGACTGTAAAAGTAATTAGAAAAATCCACCCTGAAGGAGGAGCAGAATAAACAACTCCAGCAGAAAACGGAACAAATAGCTTCTTCACCCCAAGAATAAAAAGCTCACCCAGCTTAAAGGTCAGGCTGTTTATCAATTCAATTTTAAAAAAAGTTATCTCTGAAAGAAAAGAGAAAAGTAAAAAAGCTGAGAAGAGCAAAGACAGAAGAAAAATAGAAACAGGAGCAAAAAGATTAATCACTTTAAACTTATAGACAACATACGGAGCTGTAAAAAGAAACGGAAATGTCCCGGCAAAAATTCTTCCTTTAATTCCTTTATCCATTCCGATAGCTATCCCGGCGACAGCAAGAAAAGAGAGAATAAATCCAGTGGAAATTTCAGAAAAAGATAAAAGAAAAGCTGTTAAAAGCAAAACATACAGATAATCAACTTTTCTACCGTAAAGTTTTAGAAAACCGACAAAAACGATAAAAAAATAAGCCCTTAAAACAGAGACAGGTAAACCTGTAAACGGAAGTAGAACGGTTAAAACCGCAGCAGAAAGAGTAAACCTTTTCTCTTTTGATAACGGAAAAAAAAGAAGCATAAGCAGTCCAAACACAATTCCAGTATGAAGTCCTGATACAGCTATAAAAGGATATGTACCTGTTAAAAGCATATAGGTTTTTAAACCCTCTGGTAGATTATACCTTACCCCAAGGGTAACCGCCTCTATTAGAGAGGAAACCGGATATTCAAACTCTTCCTCTATCTTTTTTGCAATCTCAAATCTTTCTCTTTCAAAGAAAGAAAAGATACCACCTGAAGAGATTTTTTCTCCAGAAGGAGATATCACGTCACCCACAAAGATCCCATCATCAACCTGAACATACCTGCCGTTTGAAAGAAGAGCAATCCTATTATCAGAATCAAATATCCACTTAACTTTGAAAGAGTCTTTATGCCACTTTAAACCACTAAAGAGAAAAACAGCTACAGCAACGCAAACAGCAGAAAAAAAGAGATCCCTAAAGGAGAATCTAACTGTGTAAACAAACACAGAGAAAACCAGAAATGGGAGAAGAAATAACGTTTTTAACTTTAAAAAAGCAGAAAGAAACAAAAGCGTTAAGACAAAAAGACTATGCCTTTCCATCCTTATTAAAAAAATTCCTGTATTTCTCTACCATTTCATCTGTATAAACACGACTTTCTCTGTTCCTATAAATTACAAGTGGCGGAAGAACCTTAAGCCCCTTACCTCCCCTTTTACGGGCTTCAAGAAGGAAAAGATTAGCATTCTCATCAGGGAACGGTTGAACAAATCTTACCGTTTTCGGCTCTAAAAAATTCTGCCTGCAAAAACATAAAGCATCAGCAAATCTTTCAACAGGACAAACCATATAGAATCTTCCTTTACATCTTAAAAGATAAGCTGCTGCATCTATAAAATCCTTTAAAGTCCCTTCTATCTCATGCCTTGCAATAGCTTTCATATTATCAGGATTTATAAAACCTCTGAAACACTCTTTAAAAGGGGGATTTGTAATAGCCACATCAAAGGTTTCTGGTTTAAAAGTTTTCTTCACATCCTTAACATTAAGACAAATTACTTTTAGTTTTTCCGACACACCGTTAACTTCAGCATTTAATCTGGAAAGCTCAACACATTCAGGAAGAACGTCTAAAGCAACTCCCACCAGAGATTGAAACCTTTTAAGAAGAAGAACAGGAATAATTCCGCTTCCTGTCCCAAGGTCTATAAATTTTTCTCCAGAATGGCACTTTACAAAGTCGGCAAGAAGAAAAGTATCCGTCCCAAACCTAAATCCTTTCTTCTTTTGATAAATAACAATATCTTCTTTTAAAAATGTGCTTTTATCAAGCTCATTTGCATCAATCACATCTAACCCATAAAAGATTTAAAAACAACGTAAAGAATAACCAAAATTGCAAGTAAGACAAGAAAAATTCCGCTTCTTGAAGGTTTATACGAGGAAACCGCTTCTTCCCAGTTTTCAGGTAATCTATCTTTAGGAACATGTTTTTCAATTTCCTTTAAAATATCCTCAAACCCTTCTACATTATCATCAATAAGAAAAGCTCCTCCATCTTTTAAGGAAAGTATCAAAAATATCTTTCTTCTCATTGAAATACCAACAGAGTCAATATCACTCCACCTAACAAAACCACTTTTAAAAATATCTTCTATTTCTATACCATTATCGGAAATCTGTATTTTCTTTTTAATCAGAGAGTAAACCCTGATAAGAATCGGGAGCATCAACAAAACAAGAACAAAAAAGTTAAGATTTATTCCATATTTAAAAGCAACAACAGCAAGAAACAGCACATACAGACACGAAAGCACCAAATAAGACAGCAGATAAACTTTATCCGTTTTAAATTCCTTCATCATTTCTCCATTATCAGTCTAACAGCCGCTTCAAATCTATCAAGACCTTTCTTTATATTTTCCATTGATGTAGCATAAGAGAATCTCATGTAGCCTGGATATCCAAAAGCAGAACCGGGAACAGCTGCTACTTTTGCATTTTCAATAAGAAAATCTGCAAACTCAAAATCATCCTTAAATCCGCCTCTCTCTAAAACCTTCTTTATGTTGGGAAAGGCGTAAAAAGCTCCTTTCGGAACAGTGCATGAAACTCCAGGAATAGAGTTAAATCTTTCCACCATATAACGTCTTCTTTCATCAAAAGCTTTAAGCCAATCTTTCAAAAACTCCTGAGGGCCTGTCAAAGCAGCAACCGCAGCTTTTTGAGCAATAGAGTTTACATTTGAAACAGACTGAGAATTTATCTTTATCATTGAAGATATAATCTCAGAAGGTCCGGCAGCATAACCTACTCTCCATCCTGTCATTGAATAAGCCTTTGAAAGGGCATTAATTGTAATTGTTATCTCTTTTAACTCATCAGATATTGAAGCTATGCTAACATGCTTCTCACCTTCATAAACAAGCTTTTCATAACATTCATCAGAAGCTATAAGAATACCCTTTTCAGCACAAAACTCCCCTATCCTTTTTAGTTCATCTTCAGGAATAACAGCACCGGTCGGATTACTTGGAGAGCAAAGTATTAAAAGCTTTGTTCTTTCGGTTACAACCTTTTCTAAAAGCTCCAGAGTAAATATGAACCCATTTTCCTCTGATGTATTTACAAAAACTGGCTTTCCACCAGCAAACTTAACCTGTTCAGGATAGGTAACCCAGTAAGGGGCAGGAATAATTACCTCATCTCCTTCATCTATTACAGAAAGCATTAAAGAAAAAAGGGCAAATTTTGCTCCATCTGTAACAACAATCTGAGATGAAGAATACTCTATCCCGTTCTCTCTTAAAAGTTTTTGTGCTATTACTTCCCTTAATTCAGGAATACCCGCCGCAGGAGTGTATTTTGTAAATCCTTCTTCTATAGCTTTTATAGCTGCCTCTTTCACATGAGAAGGTGTATCAAAGTCAGGCTCTCCAGCACCAAAACCTATCACATCTATTCCCTTTGCCCTCATCTCCTTTGCTTTTGAAGTTATAGCCATTGTAGGAGATGGAGCCATGTTTCTCACTCTATGAGAAAGTAAAGGCATAGTAATCCTCCGGAAAATAGTTATAAGAGAATTATAACCTATGGAAGTTTTGTTGAAAAAAGCAGGAGGGAAATCCTCCCGAAACTAAAGTTCTATCTCTTTATGTCTTGAAGCGTGACATTGAATATTAACAGCCACAGGTAAAGATGCTATATGGCAGGGATACCATTCTATTTTCACGTCAAGAGCTGTAACTTTCCCGCCAAACCCTGCAGGTCCTATACCAAGTTTATTTATCTTTTCAAGTAGTTCTTCCTCAAGAGCTGCATATCGCGGGTCTTTATTCCTATCTCCAATAGGACGCATCAGAGATTTTTTAGCAAGATATGCAACCTTTTCAAAAGTTCCACCTATTCCGATACCAACAATTATTGGAGGGCAGGGATTTGGACCAGCTTCACTTACAGTTTCAAGAACAAACTTTTTCACCCCTTCAACACCATCGGCAGGTTTGAGCATAGCAAGACGGCTCATATTCTCACTACCACCACCTTTTGCCGCCATTTTGATTTTAAGTCTATCTCCAGGAACAACGTTGTAATGAATTATCGGTGGAGTGTTATTCCCGGTGTTTCTCCTGTCAAAAAGAGGGTCACTTACTATGGACTTTCTCAAATATCCTTCTGTATAACCTTCAGCCACACCTTCCTCTATAGCTTCATTTATATCACCACCAACTACCTGAACATCCTGCCCTATCTCAACAAAAAACACAGCAAACCCGGTATCCTGACAGTAAGGCACCTGATTACTGGCAGCTATTGAAGCGTTCTCCTTTAAAATCTCAAGAACATTCTTGCCAACAGGAGACACTTCCTTATCTATACCTTTATCAAAAGCGGAAAGTACATCTTCAGGCAGATAATAGTTTGCTTCCATACAGAGTCTCTTAACAGCTTCTTTTATCTCTTTTACATCTATCTTTCTCATTCCGATTCCCCTTAAAGAGGTAGTTTATCAACAAGCTTTTTCACAGACTCAACAGACTTTCTCCACTGTGTCCACTCATCATCAGAAAGCTCAAGCTTTATAACTTTCTCAATTCCATCTTTACCAAGAACAACCGGAACACCAACACAAAGGCCCTCTGCTCCATAATACTCTCCAGCTTCTCCTTCAAGATAAACACTACAGGAGATAATCTTTCTCTTATTCCAGAGAATTGATACAGCCATATCAAGAATGGAAGCAGCAGGAGCGTAAAAGGCACTTCCATGTTTTAAAAGAGAAACAATCTCTCCACCGGCAAAACGTGTTCTCTCTATAAGCTTTTCAAGTTCCTCATCAGAAAGAAAATATCTAACAGGAATACCGCTTATTGTGGTGTAATTTTTAAGTGGCACCATATCATCACCGTGACTTCCTATAACAAAAGCCCTTATGTTTTCCACAGAGATACCTGTCTTTTCAGAAAGGAAATAAGCAAACCTTGCAGCATCAAGAGCACCTGCCATACCCATCACTCTGTTTGTCGGAAAACCTGAAACTTTCAAGGCTGTATAGGTCATGGCATCAAGAGGATTTGTAACAACAATGATGAAAGCTTCAGGTGAATACTTTTTTACCTGTTCAGTTACACTTTTCACAATTTCAAAGTTTTTAAACAGAAGGTCATCCCTGCTCATCCCCGGTTTTCTGGGAAACCCTGCAGTTATAACAACAAGGTCAGAGTTTGCAGTATCTTCATAATTTCCTGTCCCGTAAACCCTTGAGTTAAAACCAAGAATAGGGGAAGCTTCCATAATATCAAGAGCTTTTCCTTTTGCTATTCCCTCGTCAATGTCAATAAGATAAACATCCGCAACTTCCCTTCTTGCAAGAAGAAGTGCAAGTGTAGCTCCAATATTCCCGGCACCAACTATTGTTATTTTTTTCCTTTCCAATTTTTGCCTCCTGAAAGTCGTTTTTTAAATGAGAAAAGGCAGGGTAATTATTGTATCACATTATCTTCCCTGGATGATTTTAAGAAATAGTAAAGAAACAGAGCTACCGTACCTAAAAACACAGCAATATCCGCAACATTAAACGCAGGCCAGTGATACTTTCCTATATAAAAATCAAGAAAATCTATCACTTTACCGTAAACCACCCTGTCATACAGGTTCCCCGCAGCACCACCAAGTATGAGAGAAAAAGAGATTCTCTCAATAAAAGAAAGTTCCTTTCTGTAAATTAAAACGTAAATTATTCCAGCTATCACAATAAGTGGAACAAGAATCAGAAAAACAAACCTTCCGATACCTGAAAAGGAAGAGAAAAGGCTGAAAGCCGCACCTTTATTTTCAGCATAGATAAGTCTAAAAAAACCTGGAACAACTTCAATAACATTTCCCTTCAGGTATTTGAGGGCAAGGAGTTTGGTCATCCTATCAAGAACAAAAACAAAAACTGCAACCAAAAAAACAAGCAACAGTCACCTCCATAAATATCTATAAAATCGCCGAAAGGGAAGAGAAAAGGAAAGCCACATGAAAAATTATCGGAGAGACTATAGAACCGCTCTCTTCATAAAGCAGCCCTGAAATAAAAGAAACTGCAAAAAAACTTAAAGCATAAAAAGAGCCGCCACTAACAGCAAAGAACACAAGAAAATAGAGAAAACTTGAAATTAAGTTTAAGCGGGAAACTTTCGGAAACAGCATCTCATTTTCAAAAACAGAATAAAAAAAACCCTTGAAAAACACAGCCTGAGAAAAACCGTCTATAAAAGGTGCAGGAGAAGGTATAATTCTCAAAAAAGGCAGAAACATTAAAGCTGTAAGCCCGTATAAAAACCCTTTCCCAAAGTTTTTGAAACCAAGCTGTGCAGGTGTTTTCCTGTAAACAACTACAGGGATAAAAAGAAGAAAAAACGCATTAATAATCGGCTCAAGGAGCGGGAAAAGATAGAGACTTAAACTTTCCCCTATAAAAAAACCGAAATATGGCTTCATAAACTCACACCGAGAACATCGCTTTAAAATACCAAACCTCCTTTTATGCTAAAATTTCTTCTAAATTATGCAATAGAGGTGACGGTTATGGCAACTTATAATGTTAAAGTTTTCATATCTTACAGAGAAGGTATCCTTGACCCTCAGGGAGTGGCAGTTGAGAAAGCTGCACACAGCCTCGGTTTTGAAAAAGTAAAAGATGTAAGGGTAGGAAAATATATTACTATGAAAATAGAAGCGGAAAATAAAGAAGAGGTGAAAAAAGAGATTGAAGAAATGGCACGTAAGTTTTTAGTAAATCCTGTGATAGAAGAATATACTTACACTATTGAGGGTGAAAAATGAGATTTGGAATACCTGTTTATCCAGGAAGCAACTGTGACAGAGATATAGGCTGGGTAATTGAGAAAGTTCTGGGAAAAGAAGTTAAATACATCTGGCATGAAGAGAAAAGTGTCGGCAACGTAGACTGCATAATAGTTCCAGGCGGATTCTCATACGGAGATTATCTTCGTGCAGGTGCGATGGCAAAACTCTCCCCTATCTCAGAGGCCATATATGAATTTGCCCAGAAAGGCGGTCTTGTAATGGGAATATGTAACGGTTTTCAGATACTCCTTGAAATGGGGCTTTTACCAGGAGCTATGATGCCGAATAAAAATCTTCAGTTTGTATGTAAATTTGTTCACCTTAAAGTTGAAAATAACAAAACACCATTCACAAATCTCTACTCAGAAGGAGAGGTTTTACATATTCCCATAGCCCACGCCGAAGGCAATTATACCTGCGATGAAAAAACATTAAAAGAGATTGAAGATAACGGACAAGTTGTTGTTCGTTACTGCTCACCTTCTGGTGAAGTGGCAGAAGAGTTTAACCCGAATGGCTCCTTAAACAACATAGCAGGAATATGCAATAGGGAAGGCAACGTTTTCGGCCTTATGCCACACCCGGAAAGGGCATCGGAATCAATTTTAGGTAGCACCGACGGACTTAGAATGTTTAAATCTATACTTGAAAGTGTAGCAGGAAGTGTATGAAAAGACCATCATGGGAAGATTATTTTCTTTCAATAGCCTATATGGTTTCAAGCCGCTCCACCTGCTTGAGAAGAAAGGTCGGAGCGGTGCTTGTTAAGGATAAAAGAATAATAGCAACAGGTTACAACGGTCCACCATCAGGATTGAAACACCCTGATGAAGTCGGATGTTTAAGAGAAAAACTCAATGTTCCAAGCGGTGAAAGGCATGAATTGTGCAGAGGATTACATGCAGAGCAAAACGCAATAATACAGGCCGCTTTACACGGCGTATCAACAAAAAATTCTATTCTCTACTGCACCCACTGCCCATGTAGCCTTTGCACAAAAATGATAATAAATGCGGGAATTAAAAAGGTTGTATATGTTGAAGGTTATCCAGACTGGCTTGCGAAAGAGCTTGCAAAAGAGGCAAAGCTTGAAGTTGTAAAAGCTGATAAATCCTTCAAAGTTATCGTTGAGGAAGAAACTTGATGGAGAAGATGATTATTGTTCTTATAGATGACCAGCCGTTTTTTCTCATATTTATGGAAGAGTTAATAAAGCAGATAGAATTTCCCATTCAAATAGAAACAAAATCTTTTCAAAACCCTGAAGATGCACTTGATTTCATAGAGGAAAATGATGTTGACATGGTTATTTCCGATTATGTAATGCCTGAAATGAGCGGTATAGAGCTTTTGAAAGAGATACGAAATCTTCCAGATAGAGAATCTGTTATTTTTATAATGGTAACGGCAGAACATGCAAGAAACATTAAAAGGGAAGCTCTTCAGCTTGGGGCGACAGATTTTCTGACGAAACCGATAGACAAACTGGAATTTCTTCCAAAAGTAAGAAATCTTTTGAGACTGCGCCTTAAGGAGAAACTTCTTCAAAATAAAGCAGAACTTTTAAAGTATGAGATAGAAAGAAACTTAAAAGAGATAAAAACGCGAGACAAAGAGATTATTCTTCGTCTTTCAATGGCTGCAGAGTTTAGGGATGAAATGACCGGAGACCACATAGAGAGAGTGGCTTCCTACTCAAAGTTGATAGCTCAAAAGCTCGGTTACAGTGAAAGTTTTGCAGAAGATATATACCTTGCCGCTCCTCTCCATGACATAGGAAAGATAGGAATTCCGGATAATATACTTAAAAAGAAAGGAAAACTAACTCCAGAAGAGTTTGAAATTATGAAAAAGCATACAATATACGGTTACAGACTTCTTGCAAACAGCAAAGTTAAAGTGATTCAGATGGCAGCAAAAATAGCCCTTTTCCACCATGAAAACTGGGACGGAACGGGTTATCCTTACGGCCTGAAAGGAAAGGAAATCCCGGTTGAAGCAAGAATAGTATCTGTTGCCGATGTGTTTGATGCTTTACAGGAAGTTAGACCTTATAAAAAGGGATGGAAAACTGAAAAAGTATTTGAGTTTATAAGAGAGAATGCCGGGAAAAAATTTGACCCGAAAATCGTGGATGTATTCATAAAATCAAAAGATGAAATAATTAAAATAAAAGAGGAGCTATCAGTAGAACACCCCTACTTCTCCTCACTTCTTAACACAGAGATTGATAATCTACCTACTCCTTAGAAATAGTATCAAGAGCATCTTCTAAAAGCTGAACCACCTCTTCCACAGGCTTACCGTCAAGAATAGCAAGCTGAAGCTTTTTAAAAAGCATTCCCTCTTCCTGAAGTCCCATATTCCATAAAATACCCTTTACTGTATGAGCTGCATCAGCTGCCTTTTGAAGCTCTCCGCCGTTAAGCAGTTTAATAAGTTCTTCTATATTTTCTTTCAAATTATCAACACCTGTATTTGCTATCATACAAGCTGTTTCATCATCAAAATCCATCCCTTTCAAGTAGGAAACGGTAGCATCTTTTAAACGTTTTTCATCAATTCTGCTTAAATCATACTCTATCTCCATAAAACACCTCCTCCCTTACAATTCCCACGGCACCCTTTGAAAACATTTCCTTTAAAGCTCTGTCTCCATCACCAGGTTTAACCTCTACTGCTTTTACACCATCAAGTAAAACAAAAACAGTAAATCCTAAATTCAAGCCTCCGATCACTGTATTTTTAACGCAGTAATCGGTAGCGAGTCCGCCCACAAAGATTCTTTTAATCCCTCTTTCCTTTAATAAACTTTCAAGGAGAGTAGCTTGAAATCCAGAATAAGCCTCAAGTTCCGGTCTATCTCCCTTATTTATAATAAAAGTATCTGGTGGAAGTTTCAACCCATCATGAAATTTCGCTCCCTCACTATTTTGAAGGCAGTGAACAGGCCATAAACCTCCGTTAATGGTAAAAGAGATATGCTCTTCAGGATGCCAGTCTCTTGTTGCAAAAATTGGAAGACCGGCTGTTTTAAAAAGGTCAATATACCTATTCAGCGGTTCAACAACCTTATCTCCATCAGGAACGGCCAGAGCACCGCCAGGACAGAAATCTTTCTGAACATCAACAACAATAAGAGCGTCAAACGGAGTAAGCATCACTTTCATATCAGATTTTCCCCTCTAAAACCTTTTCTATATCTTTAGGTTTTTCAATATTTATAACCTTAATATTTCTCGTAATTCTTCTCATTAAGCCTTTTAAAACGTTTTTCGGCCCTATCTCATAACAAACAGTTATACCTTCTCTTTCCATATAATTTATATCCTCAACCCATCTAACAGGCGAAAACATCTGTCTGTAAAAAGAATCTTTCAACTCATCAACATCAACAATCTCCTTTACATCTGCATTGTTAAGAAGGGGAATTTTTAAGGTATTAAACTTTATCTTCTCCATCTCCTCTCGCAGTTTATCAGCAGCAGGTTTCATAAGAGTAGAATGAAAAGGAGCGGAAACTGCAAGACGAACGATTCTTTTAGCCCCAGCTTTTTCAAAAAGAGATTCAGCCTCTTCAAGAGCTTTAATTTCTCCGGAAATTACTGTTTGCTCAGGACTGTTGTAATTTGCTACCTGAACAAAACCACTTTTAATCTCTTTTAAAACCTTTTCTATCCTATCAGCAGGGAGACCTATAACAGCGGTCATTCCTCCCACTCCTTCTGGAACAGCTTCCTGCATAAACTCTCCCCTTTTTCTAACAAGGTAAGCTCCATCTCCCACGGAAAAACCGTAAGCAGCGCAGCAGGCAGAAAATTCACCTAAAGAGTGGCCAGCAACAAGACGGGGATTTACATCAAAACCGTTCTTTCTTAGGATGTTCAAAACAGCCATACTTAAAGTGAGAATCGCAGGCTGTGCGTTGTAAGTTAGTGTTAACTCTTTATCTGAAGACTCAAAACATAGTTTTGCAATATCTATTCCTGCTCTATCAGACGCTTCCTCAAATACTTCTCTTGCTTCTTTGAAAGTTTCATACAGTTCTTTTCCCATTCCTGCATACTGAGAACCCTGGCCGGGAAATATAAAAGCAACTGACATGCTCAGCCTCCAAACAGTTTATTTACATTTAGTTTACCATTTTTAAAAGAGAAAATTAAAAATTTTTTACAAACACCTTGTCAGCCACCGGCAGAGATCCTATATTTACCTCTGTCAATTCGGGGCATAGCTCAGCTTGGTTAGAGCGCGTGCCTTGGGAGCACGAGGCCGCCCGTTCAAATCGGGCTGCCCCGACCATTTTATCCCGCCTTAATTAAAGGGCCCGTAGCTCAGCTGGATAGAGCAACGGACTTCTAATCCGTAGGTCGGAGGTTCGAATCCTCCCGGGCCCGCCACAGTAAATTTTCCGCAAATTCCAGCAAACTTCCTGTAAAATTCCATTTCTCATTTAATTAAGTTATGGAAATCGCACCTCCAAAGTTGTATTATTTTAAATGATAATAAATTACACTGGAGGTGTGATGAAGAAAAAAATCGGGCTTCTCCTTGCAGGTCTTATAATTTCTTCATGCCAACAAACAACAAAAGAAACGAAAGTAGAACCGGAAAAACCGAAAATAAGTAAAGCCACCCAGCAGTGTATAAACTGTCATAAAGTTGTTACACCTGGTATAGTTGCAGAGTGGGAGAAAAGTAAGCACGCCAAAATCACAATGGCTGAAGCACTAAAAAAAGACCCTGATAAAAGACTTGTTTCAGCCTCTTCTGTTCCTGCAGAACTTGAAAATGTGGTTGTTGGATGTGCAGAGTGTCACACTCAAAATCCGGAAGCACATAAAGACACGTTTGACCACAACGGATTTAAAGTGCATATAGTCGTTACTCCAAACGATTGTGCTAAATGTCATCCTGTTGAAGCAAAAGAATTCTCTCAGAGCCTTAAAGCAAATGCTTATGCAAATCTTATGAAAAACCCTGTGTATCACACCCTTGCTTCCACAACAGTAACCTCAATTAAATACCACAACGGAAAAGCCATTCTTGAAGAACCCACCGAAAAGGATTTTGCTACTTCATGTTTAAAATGTCACGGAACGGTTGTAAAAGTAAAAGGTTACGAAGAGAAAAATACTCCTTTCGGTAAAATGAAATTCCCGATACTTGAAGGCTGGCCAAATCACGGAGTTGGCAGAATCAATCCCGACGGCTCAAAAGGCTCATGTAGTGCATGCCACACAAGACACTCCTTCTCCATGGAAATGGCAAGGAAACCTGAAACATGTGGAGAATGCCACAAAGGACCAGATGTTCCAGCTTACAAAGTTTACATGACAAGTAAGCACGGAAGTATCTATAAATCTCTTGGTAACAAATGGAACTACGAAAATCCTGAATGGATAGCAGGGAAAGACTTTACAGCTCCAACATGTGCATCGTGCCATATAAGTCAGATAGTTGATGAAAATGGAAATGTAATAGCTAAAAGAACTCACAAATTAACAGATAGGCTACCGTATAGATTACTCGGTATTTACGCCGTTCCTCATATAAAATATTCAAAAACCTACACAGTTAAAAACAGTATGGGACTTCCACTTCCGTATGAACTTGACGGTACTCCTGTAGAGTCAGCAGTAATAGACAGTAATGAAGTTGCTAAAAGACTTAACACAATGAAAAAAGTGTGCAGTGCATGCCACGCTCAAACATTAATAGACAATCATTTCAAAGAGATGGATGAAATGATAGCCTACTCCAATAAACAGATACTCCAGGCAACAGGACTTCTTGTTGATGTATGGAAGAAAAATATTGAAAAAGGCCTACCGCAAGGTGAAAATCCGTTTGATGAACCGATAGAAAGACTCTGGACACAAAGCTGGCTGTTCTACGGCACTTCTATAAGATACGGAGCTGCCATGGGAAGCGCGGACTACACAACATTTGCAAACGGTAAGTGGCAACTTGGAAAAACTATAAAAGAGATGGAAATGCTCAAAAACTTAAAGGAAAAAAACAAAATAGAAGGGGGAAATTCTCCCCCTCTGTTATAATCCTCCTTGAAACATAAAATGGGAGGATAGGTTGACAGGTAAAAACTATATAAAACTTTTCTCATTTCTTACGATTATTCTTTTTCTCTTCTCATGCTCTGGAAAAAACGAAAACAACTCATTTACAACCATTACTCCGCAAAAGGCAGCATCCCTTATAAAGAAGGGAGTAACCGTTCTTGATGTAAGAACACCGGAAGAGTTTACACTTGGACACATAAAAGGAGCAAAAAATTACAATTTTATGTCAAGAGATTTTTTTGAAAAGATAAAAAATCTTGACAGAGACAAACCTTACATAATCTGTTCACGAGATGGGAGAACCGGAAAAGTTGTTTCAAGAGTTCTTATAGCCGAAGGATTTAAAAAAATATATAACCTTGAAAACGGCATAGTAGGCTGGAGTGAAGCAGGATATAAATTAGTTAAAGAACAGTAATAAGGAGAAGGTTATGAAGATAAACTATGTGGAGAAGAAAGTAGCACTTAAAAAAGGAGAAAACGCGATAATATGCTGCTTTGAAAACAACAGAATATCTACGGAAATTGCGGAAATAATGAAAAAAGAGGGAATAACATCAGAACAGCTTAAAAGTCTTGGATTTAAAGGTAAAGAAGGGGAAACAGCTTTAATTCCTTCATCAGGGGGAAAGGTTTTTATATTTACAGGAGCAGGCAAAAAAAGTGAAATAAACGAAGAAAAGATAAGGAAAGCAATAGGGAAAGGGATTTTTGAGGCGCTAAACAGAAAGCTAAAAAAAGTAGCTGTATTAAACTTTAACATTGAAAAAAAGGGAGAAGATTTACAGAAAGCCCTCGCCGAAGGAATACTCCTTTCAGCTTACAGATTCAACAAATACCTGAAAGAAAAAATCAATATTGAAGAGATAACTGTTTACGGCAAAGAAAATCTAAAAGAAGAGTTTTTCAGAGGTCAGATTCTCGGAGAAGCTGCAAACCTTACAAGAGACCTTGTGAATGAGCCGGGAAATGTGATAACCCCTCAGACTCTTGCTGAAACAGCAAAATCACTATCAAAGAAGTATGGATTTAAATGCAAAATATTTACAGAAAAAGAACTTGAAAAAAATCGTATGAACGGAATCCTGACAGTTGGAAAGGGAAGTAAAAATCCTCCCTGCTTTATCCACATTAAATACAAACCTGAAAATCCGACCAAAAAAGTTGTGCTTGTCGGAAAAGGAGTAACCTTTGACAGTGGCGGACTAAACCTTAAACCGGAACAGTATATGAAAAGGATGAAAATGGATAAGGCAGGAGCCTGCGCAGTTTTAGGAATCATGAAGGCAATCGGTGAAATAAAACCAGATATTGAAGTTCATGCCCTTATCCCGGCTGTTGAAAATATGCCTGATGGAAAAGCTTACCGCCCTGATGACATAATAGAATACAAAAATGGAGTAACTGTTGAAATCCACAGTACAGACGCTGAAGGAAGATTGATTCTTGCTGACGCTCTCATCTACGGCAGTGAACTTAAACCGGACCTGATGATAGATATGGCAACTCTTACAGGAGCCTGTGTGGTAGCCCTTGGAAACTATACAACCGGTCTTTTCTCAAAAGACACAGCACTTGCCCACTCACTACAAAAACTCTCCCAGAAAACCGGTGAGAAAATGTGGCATTTACCGCTTGACGAAGACCTTAAAGAAGAGATTAAAGGAACTCAAAGTGATATTCAAAATGTCGGGAAAACTCGCTTTGGAGGAGCAATAACAGCCGCTCTGTTCCTTCAAAATTTCGTAGAAGAAAACGTTAAAAGCTGGATACACCTTGACATAGCAGGTCCCGCTTTTATAGAGAAAGAATGGAAATATTACTCTTTCGGAGCCACAGGTCAACCTGTTAGAACAATTACAGAGTTTATAACTAAAAACAGATAATCAAGGCAGGTGGATATCTGTTCCGTTTACATTAAACAGGTATCCATCCTTAGCTTTTTTATACTCTGCACCTTCAGGAAAAAGAATAACCTTCCCTTTAAATGTATCAACCGCATAGTAGGGAAGTGCAAGGGGAGAAAGCTTTTTTTTCAGAGTTCTCATTATTTCCAACCCTTTTTCAACAGATGTGGCAAAGTGGAAAACACCTTTCACAGGGTCACATCTAAAAAGATAGTAGGGACGCACCTTTATCTTCTGAAGTAGAGAAAAAAGTTTTTCAAGGGTTTCAGCATCATCATTAACACCTTTTAGAAGCACTGTTTGATTATTTACAGGAACGCCGGCTTTAAGAAGTTTTCTTACAGCTTCACAAGAATAGTTGTTTATTTCAACAGGATGATTAAAGTGGGTGTTAACCCAGACCTTCTCTGCTTTCTCAAGAAGAGACACAATTCTATCTGTTAAAAGATAAGGAGCAACAACAGGAAGCTTTGTTCCAATTCTTATAACATCAACCGTATCAATCTCTTTTAATTTCAAAAGCAAGTATTCAAGAATCTGGAAATCCACAGATAAAGGTTCACCTCCTGAAATAAGAACATCCCGTATTCTTTTCTCTTTCACATAGTTAACAATCTCATCTGTCTCTTTTTGACCGATTACAAAGGTGGATCTTTTCCAGTTTCGCTTCCTCATACAGTATCTGCATAAAACAGGACAGTAGTTTGTAATAATCACTAAAACCCTATCTGGATATTTATGAGTTAAAAAGGGAACGGGAGATTGCTCTTCTTCTTTGAAAGGATCCTCTGAAACAAACTGGGAAAGTTCAGAAAGAGAAGGAAAAACCATCCTTTTTATAGGATCAAGTGGATTATTCCTGTCCGCAAGGGAAGCATAATACTCGGTGCTTCTTACAGGATACTCACTGCATACCCTCTCACCGTCATCAATCTCCTTTCGGTTTAAAGAGAAAAAAGGAAGAAAATCGGAAGGAGAACCAAGCATCAATCAAAACTCCATCCACAGGCATCAAGCTCACTGTATATGGAATCTCTCTGACCGAACCTCTGAAACTTTACAGTATCTTTATCAAGCTTTGTATAGATAGCCCTGTATTCACCGTAAGGGGAAGTAACCCTTATCCTGTAAATCTCCTGCTTGTCTCTTCTTAAAAGTCTTGATGTGGTTTCACACCTTGAAAGAGCCGATATAAAGTTTTCAAAAAGAAACGGCCTGCAGGAAATCTCCTTTACAATATCCTTTCTGAACCTTTTGGAAAAGAGAATTTTCATCCCGTTTTTAAGAGCTACTGAAGAAGCCACACTGTTTAAAGCCACCTCTATAAAAAGCTCTACCCTTGATTTTGGCATTTCGGATGATTGAAGTGCCTCTATCTTTCTCTCTTTTTCAACAATATCCGCTTTAAGAGTTGCCACTTCCTTTTTTAAGGTCTCTATCTGCTCTTTATATTTTTCAAGCAACTCCCTGTTTTCTCTAAATTTAGCAAGCTCCCTGTTTTCCTCCTCAAGCTTTGAAACTTTTTCCCTTAAAACAGTTAACTGAGCAAAAAGCTCTTTTATTTTCGCGTCTTTTCCTTTTAACTTCTCGTTTAAATGCCTTATCCTTTTAGAGTAATCCACCTGACGTTTCTGTTTCACCTTTACCTGTTTTTCAACTTTCTCATTCTGCTGGGCAACAGAAAGAAAGTAATTCTCTATATCTTTAAATCCTTTCTCCATGACTTTGCTCCTTGATGAAATTGTTTTTTAGGAACGGTTATTAATTTAGGGGAATTTTTTATCCAAGTAAAGGTTAAAGTGTAAAACAGAAATAGAGGGAAAAGCTATCTTATTTATGGTAAACTTCCTTTTAAATCCTTAGAAAGTCAGGGAGGAACCTATGTCAGTGGAGAAGTCAAAAGCCCTTTTTGAAGAGGCTAAAAAATATATACCCGGAGGAGTTAACAGCCCTGTTAGAGCTTTTAAGTCCGTAGGTGATATTCCAAGATTTATAGAAAAAGCAAAAGGTTCACATATATGGGATGTTGATGGAAATGAGTATATAGACTACGTCTGCTCATGGGGGCCTATGATTTTAGGACATGCTCATCCGGAAGTTGTAAACGCTATTAAAGAACAGGCAGAAAAAGGAACAAGTTACGGTGCTCCTACAGAGCTTGAGGTAAAACTTGCAAAAATGATAGTTGATATGGTTCCCGGCGTTGAAAAAGTTAGAATGGTAAATTCAGGAACCGAAGCAACGATGAGTGCCATAAGACTTGCAAGAGGATACACAAAGAGAGACAAAGTTATAAAATTTGAAGGTTGCTACCACGGACACGTTGACTCACTTCTTGTTAAGGCAGGTTCTGGACTTGCAACTTTTGGAGTGCCTACAAGCCCAGGAATACCTGAAGATTTCGCAAAACATACAATAACTGTCCCGTATAACAACATTGATGCCCTTAAAAAAGTTGTAGATGAAATAGGGGATGAAATAGCCTGCGTAATAATGGAACCTGTCATGGCAAACGCAGGTCTTATAATGCCTGAAGACGGTTTTCTTGAGAAGGTGAGAGAAATAACAGCAGAAAAAGGTATTCTATTAATTTTTGATGAAGTAATTACAGGGTTTAGACTTGCACCGGGAGGAGCACAGGAGTATTTCGGTATAACTCCAGACCTATCCTGCTTTGGGAAAATAATCGGCGGAGGGCTTCCTGTTGGAGCTTTCGGAGGAAAAGCCGAAATAATGGATTATCTCGCACCTGAAGGACCTGTGTATCAGGCAGGAACCCTTTCAGGAAACCCTCTCGCAATGGTTGCTGGAATAAAAACCCTTGAGATTCTTAAAAAGCCAGGAACTTATGAAACTTTAAGAGAAAAAGGTAAAAAATTTGCCGAAGGCGTAAAATCTGCCGCAGAAAAAGCCGGAGTTGCCGATAAACTTTGCTTTAAAAACCTTGAATCTTTATCCTGTGTGTTCTTCACAGATAAAGAGGTGAAAGATTTTTCAACAGCCGCAACCTCAAACACAGAAGCCTATGCGGCATTTTTCAAAGAGATGATAAAAAGAGGAGTCTATCTTGCCCCTTCCCAGTTTGAAGTTGCTTTCGTATCTATAGCCCACACAGAAGAGGACATTGAAAAGAGTATTCAGGCTGCCGAGGAATCGTTTAAAGCGATAAAGGAAATTCTATAAAACCATACTTTACAGAGCGGCTCTCCGCCGCTCCTTTCTTCATTTTCCTATCTTGCACAAACAGTAAAGGTAGTATAATTTCTCTGTATTAATTCATTCCAAATTTAAAAACGGAGTTTTGTTATGGCAAAAGATATCCATGAAAGTAAAATTCTGATTCTTGATTTTGGATCCCAATATACACAGCTTATAGCAAGAAGGCTCAGAGAAAAGCATATCTACTGTGAAATTCACCCTTTCAATATCTCTCTTGAAAAGATAAAAGAGTTTGCACCTAAAGGAATTATACTTTCCGGTGGTCCTGCAAGTGTCTATACAGAAGGGTCTCCAAAAATAAGTAAAGAAATTTTTGAACTTGGAGTTCCTGTCCTTGGAATATGCTATGGGATGCAGCTTATTACTTATCTTTTTGGTGGTAAAGTTATAAAAGCGGAAAAGCATGAGTATGGAAAAGCAACTTTAGAAGTGCTTGACAGAAATGACCTGTTTCAAAATCTTCCAGAAACATTTAATGTGTGGATGAGTCATGGAGACAGAGTCCTTGAAATTCCCGAAGGATTTGAACCTATAGCCAGGACTGATAATGCACCTTTTGCAAGTATAAGAAACAAAGAGAAAAAAATTTTTGGAGTTCAGTTTCATCCAGAAGTTAAACATACAGAGTATGGCAGTGAAATCCTTGAAAATTTTGCATTAAAAATCTGTGGCTGCGAGCCTTCATGGACAATGAAAAACTTTATTGAGTATGAAATAGAAAAAATTAGAGAAACAGTTAAAGATAAAAATGTTATCTGTGCCCTTTCAGGTGGAGTTGACTCCTCTGTAGTTGCAGCTCTTCTTCATAAGGCCATAGGAGACCAGCTTTATCCTATATTTGTTGATACAGGTCTTTTGAGGAAAGGTGAAAGGGAAAGTGTGGAGAGAACCTTTAAAGAAAAATTTCATATGAAAAATTTTAAAACTGTTGATGCATCAGATCTTTTCCTTGAAAGGTTAAAAGGGGTAACAGACCCTGAAAAGAAAAGAAAAATTATCGGCCATACGTTTATAGAAGTTTTTGAAAAAGCGGCAAAAGAGATACCTGACGCTGAATTTTTGGCTCAAGGAACGTTGTATCCTGATGTTATAGAAAGTGTCTCTGTAAAAGGACCATCTGCAACCATCAAATCCCATCACAACGTTGGTGGTCTTCCTGAAAGACTGAACTTTAAACTTATAGAACCTTTAAGAGAGCTCTTTAAAGATGAAGTAAGAGAACTTGGTAAAGAACTTGGCCTGCCTGATGAAATAATAAAAAGGCAACCGTTCCCCGGCCCCGGACTTGCCATAAGGATAATTGATGAAGTCAAACCTGAATATTTAGAGATACTTAGAGAAGCTGATGCAATAGTTCTTGAAGAGATAAAGAAAGCAGGGCTTTACGATAAGATATGGCAATCGTTCGCAGTCTTTCTTCCGCTTAAAACCGTTGGAGTTATGGGAGATGAAAGAACTTACGACTATGTTATAGCCATCCGTGCTGTTGAAAGTACAGACGGAATGACAGCAGACTGGGTAAAGCTGCCCTTTAAACTTCTTGAAAGGATATCAAACAGAATAATCAATGAAGTTAAAGGAGTAAACAGAGTAGTTTATGACATAACATCAAAACCGCCTGGCACTATAGAGTGGGAGTGAAAAAATGAGAAAAGATGTTATAGAAAAAATTTTGACTTTAAAAAATGAGAAAAATGCTGTAATACTTGCCCACTTTTATCAGGAAGCGGAAATCCAGGAAGCAGCTGATTTTGTTGGTGACTCCCTTGAACTTGCAAGAAAAGCCACGGAAATTGAAGCAGATATCATTGTAATGTGCGGTGTTTATTTCATGGCAGAAACGGTAAAAATTCTAAATCCTGATAAAAAGGTTTTAATCCCATATCCGAAAGCCGGATGCCTCATGGCAGACATGGTCTTAGAAGATGAGCTAAAAAAATTCAAGGAAGAAAATCCTGATTATGCAGTTGTTACCTATGTAAACAGTACAGCTGAAGTAAAAGCACTATCAGATATATGTTGCACATCTGCAAACGCAGTTAAAGTGGTAAACTCCCTTGACACCGATAAAATTTTGTTTACTCCTGACAGGAATCTTGGAGAGTTTATTGCAGAACAGGTTGAAGGTAAAGAGATAAAATTGTGGCAGGGATACTGTCCCGTTCACGAAAAAGTTCCTGTAGAAAGTGTAAGATTGCTTAAAAAAATGCATCCTGAAGCTGCAGTTCTTGTTCATCCAGAATGCAAAAAAGAGATAAGAGAACTTGCAGACTTTGTAGGCAGCACATCAAAAATTATTAACTTTGTAAAAGAAACTAAAAAGGAAGAGTTTATAATTGGAACAGAAATGGGAATTATTCATCAACTAAAAAAGGCAAAACCGGAGGGGAAGTTTTATCCTGCATACCAGCAGTTTATATGCGACCAGATGAAAATGATAACAGCCGAAAGGCTCATAAACTGTTTAGAAGAAGAGAAGTATGAAGTTGATGTAGATAGAGAAATAGCTGAAAAGGCAAAGATAGCTATAGATAAAATGCTGTCAATAAAGTAGAGGAGGCAATATGCCGTCAGATAAAAGATTTGAAGTGAAACAGAGCTTACTATTTATGGCGATACCTGTAACGATTGACACTGCAATTCTTATAGGAGCTATAATTTCTCACGGAATATTGAGATTCCTGCTTCTTGGAATTCTTGTTGCCCTCCTATACCTTCTATATAAACAACTAAAACCGACCCTTACCAATTTTAAATTTATAATGACTCCAAAATTCATCAGAATAGAAAACTTTAAGGGAGATACAGTAAGAGAGGTTGACTGGAAAAAGGTTGAAGCTGCAGCCGCAGGTTATAAAGTGGCATTTAAAAAAATCTACTTCTACAATTTCTACTTCAGGATTAAGAAAGAGGAAGACCTTATTTTTGCGGTAACTTCAACCCAGCCTGACCTTGCTGCAAAGTTTCAACAGTTTATAAAAGTTTTTGTAAGGAAAAAGATACCTATACAGATAGTAAAGCCGTAAGCAGGGAGAAAATAAATGAAAGAATCCTCTGTAAAAATTGTTCTTACATTACCGAAAGAAACATGGGATAAACCTGTAATATATAAATTGATTAAAGACTACGACCTTGTGGTTAATATTTTAAGGGCTGAAATCCTGCCGAAAATGGAGGGCTCTGCTGTCCTTGAACTTAATGGAACTCCTGAAAAGATTCAGAAAGGCATAAACTTTCTAAAAAGCATCAATGTAAAAATAAGACCTTTAGAGCTTGATATAATAAGGGAGGATGAAAAGTGTATCCACTGCGGTGCATGTATAGCCCCGTGCCCGACAAACGCTTTTCATCTTAATATCGAAACGTTTAAGGTGGAGTTTGACAAATCAAAATGTGTCGGATGTGGCCACTGTATATCCGCATGTCCGACAAGGATAATATACTCACCAGATTTTTAGGAGGTAGAGTGTTTCAACTTCTGCTCGTTTCTCTTTTAATCTTAATAGTTATGCTGTTCCTCTTTTCTCTCAAACTTTACTTTTTAATTGATGGATTTTCTACAAAACTGAAAGAGATAGATACAAGGCTTTTAAAGATAGAAAAGGAACACTTTGAAGTTAAAACCCGTCTTGAACAGATGGACAACCAGTTTAAAATGACACTGCAAAAACTTAAACAGTTACAGGGAGACTAAGTAATGAGGGACTTTATTTCTATGCTTGATATTACAAAAGAGGAGTTAAAAGATCTTCTAAAACTTACAGAGACTCTAAAAGAAAAACAGAAAAAAGGTGAAATATTTGAGCCTTTAAAGGGAAAGACTCTTGCACTTATTTTTGAAAAACCTTCTACAAGAACAAGAGTTTCCTTTGAGGTTGGAGTAATTCAGCTTGGAGGCCACGGAATCTACATGGATACAAGAAGCTCTCAGCTTGGTAGAGGAGAGCCGATAAAAGATACTGCAAGGGTTCTTTCAAGGTATGTGGACGGTATAGTGATAAGAACATTTAAACAGGAAAGAATTGTTGAACTTGGAAGATATTCAAAGGTTCCCGTAATCAATGCACTTTCAAACGAAGAACATCCCTGCCAGATTCTTGCAGACCTTTTCACAATTAAAGAATACTGCAGGGATTTTAAAGGACTTAAAGTTGCATTTTTAGGAGACGGAAACAACGTCTGCAACTCCTGGCTTATAGGTGCAGCGATGACAGGAATTAACTTTTACGCAGCAACACCACAAGGGTATGAACCGTCCGAATTTTACATAAAAAAGGCAGAAGAGATTGCAAAAACAACAAGTGCAGAAATAGTAATAACAAACGACCCTGTTGAAGCGGTTAAAGAGGCTAACATCGTTTACACAGATGTTTGGGCAAGTATGGGACAGGAGGAAGAAACCGAAAAAAGAAGAGAGATATTTATGCCGTATCAGGTTAACAGTGAACTGTTAAAACATGCAAAACCGGACGTCCTATTTATGCACTGTCTCCCAGCTCACAGAGGAGAAGAGGTAACAGAAGATGTGATAGAAAGCTGCCGCTCCATCGTGTGGGATCAGGCAGAAAATAGACTTCACACACAGAAAGCACTTCTTACAATGCTTATAAGATAGGGGGAGAAAATGGGAAAAGAGCTTATTGTTAACATAAAAAGTCCTGACCAGAAAACGGTAATAACAACAGCACTTGAATCTGGAGTGACAGCGCTTTTACTTGAAAAGGGTGGAAGTAAAACTGTTAAGAAGTTAGCAAAAATTAAAACGATTGCACCAGACGGAGACTATAAGCTTGGTGAAGATTTTGTAATAGTTGAAATAAAAAACAAAGCCGACGAAGAGGAAGCTGCAAAACTTCTAAAACAGGGAAGAAATGTAATAGTTAAAACAACTGACTGGACAATTATCCCGATAGAAAACCTGCTCGCCCAGGGAGAGAATCTTTACGCATGGGTAAGAAATAGTGAAGAAGCAAAAACAGCGATAACAATACTTGAAAAGGGAACAAAGGGAGTTGTTCTTGATACAGAAAATATAAACGAAATAAAGAAAACAGGAGAAGTCATAAGACTTGCCGGCGAAAAAGTAAATCTTAAAAAGGCAAAAATAGTGAGAGTAAAACCTATCGGTATGTGCGACCGTGTATGTATAGACACAGCATCCCTGATGGAAAGGGGAGAAGGAGCACTTGTCGGTAACTCTTCAGCCGGAATGTTTCTCGTTCATGCTGAAACAGAGTCAAACCCTTATGTTGCAGCAAGACCTTTCAGGGTTAATGCAGGTGCTGTTCATATGTATGTAAGATTACCTGGTGGAAAAACAAAATACCTATCAGAAATTGAAAGCGGTGATGAGATAATGATATACAACTACAAAGGAGAAGGCAGAATAGCTTACGTTGGAAGGGCAAAGGTTGAAAGAAGACCTATGCTTCTTATAGAGGCTGAAACAGAAGACGGAAAGAAAGTTGCAGGAATTCTCCAGAACGCTGAAACCATAAGGTTAACCACACCAGAAGGAAAACCGATATCTGTTGTTGAACTAAAACCTGGTGATGAGGTTTTAGTATATACAGAAAAACCGGGAAGGCACTTTGGAATGAAGGTTGAAGAAACGATAATTGAAAAGTAGGAGGAAAGATGGACTTTTTTAAAGAGTTCCTTGCAGATGTTCCAGACAGCGGATTTTCAGAAGATAAACTTTGTGATATATATGTTCAAAGAATATTTGAAAACCCTGAAGATACAAAAAGGTTTAAATGGGGCGTATCAGTAATGAGATTTACAGGGGATAATCTGGAGGAAGCAAAAACCCTTGCAACCTTTAACAACTACAAACTCGCCCTTGACTTCGCAAAAAAAGTAAAAGAAGTCTTTTCAAATAAAGGATATGAAACATACCTGAAAGGAGAGATTGACGAATGAAAAGATTCCTTGTAACAGGCGGCGCCGGTTTCATAGGTTCAAACCTTGCATTGGAATTAAGGAAAAGATATCCGGATGCTGAAGTTGTGGTTCTTGACGATTTCTCTTCTGGCCACTTTAAAAATCTTATAGGGTTTGACGGCGAAATCATAACAGGTTCAATAACAGACCCTGAAACTGTAAAAAAAATAGAAGAAAGAAACTTTGATGTTATATTTCATCAGGCGGCAAACGTTGACACAACAGATACAAGACAGAAAGAGATGATGGAAGTGAATTGCGAAGCGTTCAAAACTATCCTCCAAACCGCTCTTAAAAACAACTCCTCTATAATATACGCTTCTTCTGCTGCTGTTTATGGAAACGGCGAAGTTCCTATGAAAGTCAACCAGAAGCTGCTTCCTGAAAACGTTTACGGCTTTTCAAAGTATGCAATGGATATGGTCGCTTATAAGTTCATAAAAGAACACCCTGAGATTCATATAGTGGGACTCAGATACTTTAACGTTTACGGTCCCAGAGAAACCTTTAAAGGAAAGATGGCAAGTATGGTTTTAAAACTTGCAGTTCAGATAATGAAAGGGAAAAAGCCCAGACTTTTTAAGTGGGGAGAGCAAAAGAGAGACTTTGTTTACGTAATGGACTGTGTAGAGGCGAACATAAAGGGAATGGAATCTGAGAAAAGTGGCATTGTAAACGTCGGAACAGGAAAGGCAAGAACATTTAACGATGTGGTTAAAATAATAAAAGAGAGTCTTGGAATAGAGGTTGAAACCGAATATTTTGACAATCCTTATAAATTTTATCAAAACTATACCGAAGCAGACCTCACAGAAACAGAACAGATACTCGGATGGACTCCAGAGACACCAATAGAGAAAGGAATCCCTGAATACATAGAATGGATAAGGGAAAACGTTGATTTAGATGAAATCGATTTTTAGAAGGGGATTTAATCCCCTTCATACTCGTCTTTAAATTCTCTTTTTATTCTGAGTAACTTATCTTTTCTTTTAAAAACAGCATTTACTACATCCTCATCAAACATCTTTCCTATGTTCTCTTTCAGAAATGCAAAAACTTTTTCTTCTGGCCACGCTTTTTTATAGGGTCTATCAGAAATTAAAGCATCAAACACATCTACAACACATGCTATACGCCCGTATATGGAAATCTCTTCTCCCTTTTTCCCATAAGGATAACCTGAACCATCCACCTTCTCATGATGCTCAAGAGCTATCAGTGCGGCAATCTGCAAAAGTTTGCTTTTACTTCCCTTTAAAATTTCATAACCGATAATTGTATGCTGCTCCATAATTTTTCTTTCTTCATCTGTAAGCTTACCTGGTTTGAGAAGAATGGAATCGGGAATACCTATCTTTCCTATATCGTGCATCTGTGTGGCGAGAAAAACTGTTTCAAGTTCCTCATCAAGACCGAGATACTCTGCTATCTCCCTTGCATAAAGTCCCGTTCTTAAAATGTGATTTTTTGTCTCCCTGTCCTTAAACTCAGCAGCATGGGAAAGTCTTAAGACCGTATCTTTATAAGCGTTATTAAGCTCTATATAAAGAGCGGCATTTTCTATCGCAGAGGCAGCATACCCGCTTAAAAGGGTTAAAAGGTCTTCATCCTCCTCAGTAAAATCACCCTTTAACTTATTTATAGCCTGAAAAACTCCTATAACTTCCCCTTTTCTATTTATAAGTGGCACTGCAAGGATATTTCTTGTTCTGTAACCTGTCTTTGCATCAACACTTTTTTCAAACCGGGAGTCAGAATAGGCATCGTTAACTATCAAAGATTTACCGTTTCTAAAAACCCATCCTGCTATTCCCTTATCCCAGGGAATCTCTATCTTTTTAACACCGTGAGCCACTATAGTCCAGAGCGTTTTGTTCTCAGGATTTGAAAGAAACAAACTGCATCTGTCAACCTCCAGAATATCCCTTGCAACATCAGAAAGAAGTGAAAGAAGACAGTTTAAATCCTTCTCCCGAATAATTTCCTCTGCAAATTTAAGAAGTATCTGAAGCTTATTCATACCTTTATCCTTTGTCCATCATAAAGAGAAAAAATTCCACTTTTTTCCAGCTCAACCTTTATTTCATCAGCAAACGGATATTTAAGATGGTATGCGTATATATTCAATTTCTCTTTTGCCGAAAACCTTTCAATATCTTTGATAAGCTCATCAGAATTGTAATGAAGGGCAATTGATGAAAGCTCTCTCCTCTCAGACGGATAGGAAACATCAACAAAAAACGCTTTTATCTCTTTTTCTGCCAGTAAAAACCTCCACATTTCATCACATCTATATGTGTCTCCTGAAATCATTACCCCTTTCCCGTTTCTAAAAATAGCATATCCGTTCGTTTTCACAGTATGGTTTGCCGGAGTTGGGATAACGGTATAATCCTCAAATTTAAACGGGCAAAACAACTTAACCTCTCTTAAAACAACAGCAGGAGCATCATTCTCAAGTTTTAATTTATCAATTTCAGGCCATACCTTCCCATTAAAAAGATGTCTGTTTAAAACATCAATCACCTCATCATTACCAAAAACTGTCAAAGGCTCTTTTCTAAAATCCTCAAAGGGAAAGACATCAATAAAAAATGGTAAATCTTTTATATGGTCAGCGTGACAGTGAGTCAGAAAAACAGCTTTTACTTTATCAAGTTTCACATCACCTGAAAAAAGAGCTCCACAATCAATCACAACAATATCATCAATAACAAATGTTGACAGATTCATTCCAGGACGTCTTGAACCAAAAGCTCCCGCCACATACACTTCCATAAATTAAACCTCTTTACTGCACTTTATAGAGATAGTAATTCAAAGTATAGTTTCCACTATCATTACAAAACTCCACTGCGTATATAAAATCTGGCTTATAAGGTTCCACATACTCGTAGTAAGGTAAATTAACGTCAATGCTCCAGGTGTCGTTCTGAGAACCGTAATAGGAATCAAGAATGTTAAAGCTACAGGTTCCATTTCCATTAAACAAAATCGGATCCCATGTTAAATATCCTGTCCAGTTACCACCAACAAGATCAAGAGTAACATTTTCTACACCAAGTTTGTTAACCGTCAGGGCTGTTTGTTTCTTTACACCGCTTTTATAATCAACAGCTGTTAAAGTTACGCTGCCGCTCATATTTAATAGCCTTACAATCGGAATTCTTCCTTCAGTCCCGTTTACCAGAAAACGCTCAAGTTTCTTGCCATCCGTAGCAAATCCATCAGCAACAGCACCACTCCAGGACGCAACAATTTCAAAAGAATCAACGCTTAAAGGAAGAGAACCTCCATCTGTAATTGAATCGGGAAACTTAAACAACTGCTCAAAAGCACCGTTAGAATATCTGTAAACCTTACCAACCCCGTAAGTGTCATTATAACAGTAAATCTTTAAAAGGGACTCTTCAGGCGGTAGCTCTCCTTTTATAAAAACAACGTCAGATGCCACTTTCCTGTAAACCTTCAATGGCTGCTTTAACCCTTTAAATATCAGATACTCTTCCAGCGGAGACCCTGAAGAAACAGGTGCAAAAAACTTTCTATTCTCATTTTTTAAAAACTCAACATCGCAGAAATCAAAAGCATAATCAGCATTAACCTGCAGAACAAAGCTATTACTGTCAATCCTGTAATCAATCCAAACATCAGGTATACCAGATATATCCTGAAAATCAACATTACCAGAAACGGTAACTGGAGACTGAACTCTTACAAACTTTCCGTCTGAAGTAACTCCCTCAAAAACACTTCTGTCTCCTGTTTCTGGAAGATAACTGGAAGAGTAACTTAAATAACCGTCCACAGTTTTAAAAGGAGCAGTTAACCCAACCTTACCTGTTAAAGAAGTTAAACCGTCAACATTATAAGTATCAAAAAGAGCTACAGGATATAAAGAAGTGGCTTCTCTCAAAGCGGAAAAATAGGTTGCATTAAGATTAAGCTTATTAACTCCGAAAAACGAAAGATAGAACGGCTCTGGCAAACTTTCCGAAAAAGAAAGTCCAAGCTCTGTTAAAGAAGAAGAGGTTTTATTAAAACCAAAAGAGGTAAATATTAAATTTCCATTGTCAATAAAACCGCCTTCAGGGAAAAATAGAACATCTGAAAGATTCTCACTGATTGAAAAGTTTCCTGTAAAGCTGTAAAAAATAAAAGGAGCTGGATAAAGATTCCCCCTGTAAACACCTGTTATAGCAACTGTTCTGTTTGTAAACTCCAGAAGGGATATAATTTCCCGGGTATCATTATAAACTCCTTCAGAGACTGTTATCAACGTATCATTTTCTGTTCTTTCAATAGAAACATCATAAGTATACATTCCCTCAAGGTGCTTTGTAAAAAGAACCATACGATAACCTGTAGTGCCATCAAAATCGTAAAGTGAAGATGTAAATCCGTAAAGACCAAACGGAGCAGATAGATACTCAGAGGATTTATCAAGGTCTGAATAATAGAGATTTAAATCAACCTTTTCCTTCTTTCCGAAAATGGAGAAACTTTTATCTCCGTATGAGAGAAACTCTTTCCAGATAACTTTTGTAACATTTTGATACTCATTATCTACCGGAACATCAAGAATATAACGGGTTGTAACGGTAAAATTATCATCTACAGGCTTAACTCCATCACCGTTTATCTCATAAACTGCATCTCTAATCAAAGGATACTCTCCAGTAGTTATACCACCAGAAACCCCGGAAATGTTAAAGAGAGGGGAGAGAGAAAGATTTATTGCAGTATTTTCTGTTACCTCAGCCAGGCTATAACCTGAGTAAACAGGATAAAGAGTGCCTTCAACATCCCTGTAAACAACAAGCTCAACCACCTTTTTACCTTCAGGCACAGTAAGAGAAAAGGTATGTTCTCCAGCAGAAAGACCACTCCACTCCTTCATAATAGGAGTATCAAGGTCAACGCCATCAACCACAACCCTGACCGTATAAAAAAAAGTCCCCTTTTTCACAGGTATTTGCGCAGTAATAAAAAGATTAGCGCTAACCTTTTCAGACTCATAGCTACCTGAAAACCAGCATCCTGAAACTATCAGAAGGGAAATAATTAAAAAAGTCAACAAAACTTTTCTCATGGCTACATCCCTTCTATAGAGGTTTCAGGGATTTCTACTTGAACATTAAGATTATCTTCTTTCTCTTTTACCTCTATACTCTGAATCACGTCTTCAGCAACATCAGCAGAAACCACAGGATAATCAACAACGGTATAAGTTTCTACTTTCTTCCCGTCCATCGTGGAACTTTCAACAATATTCTTTACATTATCAACTCCTACGTGTTCAGGAGTTGTTTTCTCCTTTCCCTCTATCCTCACAATAGAACCACTGCCAAGAATTACTCTTTCCCCTGTAAAGAAGTTTTTCACTTCCACAACACCTTTTAAAACAGCAACTAAAACCCTTTCAAAATTAACGTCAACGAGAAATTCAGTTCCCTTCACACCTATAAGAGCTATAGGAGTTTTAACATTAAAAGCGCCGGCGGTCCTTCCAGAAACCCTGTAAATCACCCTGCCAAAAGGAAGAGACATGTTAGCTTCTCTTTCAGGAATATACTTTTCAACTATAAGGCGGGTTCTCTCTGCAAGAAACACCTCAGTATTGTCAATAAACTTTATCTGTGCCTCACTCTTCCTTTTTGTCCTTACAATATCACCAACGTCAACTTCTCCGTTTAAAGTTTTCCAGGAAACTCCCTTAAATCGCCCCTTTTTAACTATATCAACCTTTCCTTTAGCATAAGTTACTCTTCCAACTGCAGCAAAGGAAATAGAAGGAACAAGTATAGATAAAAGAATCAAAAACCACCCTTTCATGTTCCACATCCTTTAAAACAGTTTCTTTAAACCTGCACTTAAAACGTATCTCGTATAATCGTTTTCAAGATTTCCATCGGCAAAACTCTTCTCAAATTTAACACCACAAACAAAATCAACCAGCTTAAACCTGTAAATACTCTCCATATACACCCCGGGAACAGCAGACTTTGAACCTTCTGAGTAAAACTTAACCTTTAAATAAGGAAATCCCTGAAAAACAGCTTTGCCAATCTTCCTTTTAAATTTGATCTCTCCCTTAATCTTAAATCTCTTAACATCGTCCCCATACCACTTGAACTCAGAAAATAAGTTCCAGGAAGACTTTTCAAAAAGTCCTTTCAAGACAAATGCACTTTTCTCTACATCAGCAAAATTTCTCTCATATCCACCACTCCATCTGAAATAACTGTGAAGAAACGGTTTAGCAAAGCCCAAATCTGCCCCCAGAAGGTATGAAGCTTTATCGGTATAAACGTAGTAAACCTCACCGGTTCCTGTAAACCGGTTTATCTTCCTTCCAAAGAATCCCCTAACCATATAAAAATCAAACCTGTCGTTATTTCTGTCATTCTGAACAAGAGAATAGACCTTTAAACCTGTATAACCTGAAGGAAAAAAGAAAGTTGTACCAATATCAATCTCAGAAACAAAACCTGAAATTGAATACGGCTCAGCATCAAGGTCTTCTGGAAGTAACAAAATATTGGAATCATATTTCTGGGTAAAAGATACAACTGTTTTCAACATTTTAAGTCCAGATAAAGCTGCCACCTGCTCGGAATTTTCAAACGTTGACAACAGTTCGTCTGGATTCTCCCCCTCTTTAATCATTGACCTGATAACAAGAATTTTTAGATTTCCAGAAAGTTCAATACCTCTTTTCCGAAGCTCCTTATAGACCGCTATAACATCTCTATACTTTCCCAAACCATAAAAAAGCCTTATAAGAACTTTCCCTTTTTCAGTAGAAGGAGAGAGAAAAAAAGATTTTTTGATAAGCTCCGTTCCCCTGGCATACTCACCAACCATAACATAGGAGTAACCAAGATAATATAGAGAATCTGCGTCAAGGATTTCCAGAGGTTTATCTTTTAAAATCCCAACTATCTCATCGTAATCTTCGTTTAAGAACATCTCTTTCACAGAAGCAAAAGAAATTTTCGGAATAAGGAGAATTAAAAGAACAGCAATAAAACGTTTTGCCACACCCCTCATGAAATCACCCAAAATAAATTTTATAATTATTTCATTATTGATTATAACATACTATTTCTTGTAATAGGTTACAACCCCTTCCCAATTTTCAGGAGGAGAAACCATAAAGTTTTTACATCTTTCAATCATAATTCCAGCAGGCGGAAAATCTGCCACCTTTTCAAAAATAGCAAGTGCTTCTTTAAACCTGCCCATCCTGTAAAGAGATAAAGCCTTTTCATAAAACTCTTTTATCTCCTCACTACCATCTCTATCAAGAAATGTGAAAATTCTTACAGGATGTTCCTTTCCCTTTACCCTGACACTATCAATCTCTACAAACCTGAAAGGAAACTTATCCTCATCCACCCTAAAACGTGTAAACTGAGATACAAGAACCTGTGTTCTGTAAACCTTGTTAAGCCCTTCAAGCCTTGATGCAAGATTAACCGTATCTCCCATAGCGGTGTAATCAAACCTTTTCTTTGAACCCATATTACCCACAACAGCCTTACCGCTATTTATTCCAATCCCTATACCTATTTCCGGAAATCCCCTCCTTCTTAAATCTTTATTTAAACGTTTCATCTCTTTAAGCATTCTGTAAGCAGCAAGAACTGCCATTTCTGGATGATTTTTAACCGAAATTGGAGCGTTCCAGACAGCCATAATCGCATCGCCTATATATTTATCAAGTGTTCCCTTACTGTTAAGAATAATCTCTGTAAGAGGAGTAAAGATAAAATTTATAAGCTCAACCAGTTTCTCCGGTTCCATCTTTTCAGAAAGAGAAGTGAAATTTCTTATATCTGCAAAAAGCACCGTTATGTCTCTTTTTTCACCGCCTAACTTTAACCTTTCAGGATGCTTTACCATTATCTCAAGAAGTTCCCTGGAAACGTATGTACCAAACATACTTTTAATAAATCTTGCTTCTCTTGTTTTGCTGGCGATAGAGTAAATTTCAATAAAAAATACAGAGAGAAAAAGGAAAAGGTATATGAAAAAGAGCCAGGGAAAAGATATCTTCAGCACATACAGAAAAATAGAAATAAGAAAAACAGCTATCCCAACCAACCCATAAAGAAAAAACCTTAGATATACACTTCCAACATAAAAGAAGAGAAAAAGAATTAATAGTGCAAAAATAACAGATAAAGCAACATCAATCTTTATATCGGGAAATACAAAATCACCGTTAACAAAATTTGAAATAAACGTAAGATGAAAGTATGTACCCGGGATAAATCCAATAGGCGATGGCTTTATATCGGTAATTCCAGCTTCAGAAATCCCAAGAAGAACAATTTTTCCGTTTATTCTGTCAGGCGGAACCTTTCCATCATAAAGATCAACAAATGAATAAACATTTTCTCTGTAATTTTCAAATTTATAAAAATTAAGTAAAACACCTTCTCTGTCAAAAGCCACTTTTCTATCACCGATTGAAATAACACCTTCTTTTGAAATAACAGCATCTTTTCCATAATAAACCCTTAAAACCTGAAGCCCCAGAGAAGGATAAACCTCTCCATTAAAGATAAAAACAGGTTGATAATGCCTTATTATCTTGTCCCTATCACTTAAAACATTAAGAGTCCCAGAGAGAAAACAACTCTCTGTAATAGACAGAATGTTGGCCTCTACGTATTTAAAAACTCCAGCATCTATCACATCAGGCACATTTAAAAGAGCTGAATCGGAAAGAGTATCCAGAATCTCATCGTCAGGATTTTCCGAAGCTTCAGGTCTCAAAAAAAACCCGCACACCACATTACCGTTTGAGGCTACAGCTTCAGAAAGCTTCCTGTCATTTTCTTCATCTGTGGTTTCAGAAAACACCATATCAAGCCCAACAACCTTTGCTCCTTTAAGCTTTCTTATTCCATCAGCAACGATTTTCCTATTCCAAGGCCACCTTCCAAAGCGGTTAACACTTTTCTCATCAACCAGAATTAAAGTAATATCATCTGAAGGTTTATTTTTATTAAAAGAATAAAATACATCTCCTGTTTTAAGTGCAAACTCATAAAAAGGAGAGATTTTAAAGAAAAAAACAGCTCCTGTTATAAAAGCACTTAAACAGAAAAGAATAAGTACAGGCAGGAGCTCCTTTTTAAGAGACATCTCAAACTCTCTACATAAAAGTTTTAAAACTCAAAATCATAGTCATCATCCCCCTCATCAAAAGTGAAATCTGGAGGGGAGGAACTTTCCTTATCTTCCATCTCCATAATGATAGGAGCTTCTTCTTTAAAAGGCTCTTCCCTATCTTTGTCATTTACCATAGGAATCTCTTGAAGATTCTCAAACCTTGTAAGCTCTTTAATAAAGGAAAGAGTAACTGTTCCTGTAGGTCCGTTCCTCTGCTTGGCTATTATAATCTCGGCAATTCCCCGCTCCTCTGGAGGTGGTTCTTTTTTATAAACCTCAGGCCGATGAATAAACATTACAATATCAGCATCCTGCTCAATACTTCCACTCTCTCTTAAGTCGGCAAGCTGAGGTCTTTTATCTGAACGGTGCTCCACCTGTCTTGAAAGCTGAGAAAGTGCAATTACAGGAATGTTAAGCTCTTTTGCAAGAGCCTTTAAAGACCTTGATATCTCAGAAACTTCCTGCTGACGATTCTCTGTTTTCTTTATTCCCCTCATAAGCTGAAGATAATCAATAATCACAAGGTCAAGACCGTTTTCACTCTGCAGTCTTCTTGCCTTAGCCCTTAAATCAAGAACAGAAATACCTGGTGTATCATCAATATAGATAGGAGCTTCCTTAAGAGAATCATAAGCCTCAAGAATTTTATCAAGGTCGGCAGGTGAGAGAAATCCTGAACGTATCTTATTCAGGGGAACTCCTGCAGCCTGAGCTGCAAGCCTTTTAACAAGCTGGTCTTTTGACATTTCAAGAGAAAATATGGCAACCGATTTTCCCCGCTCAACGGCAATGTTATATGCAAGGGAAAGTGCAAAAGCAGTTTTCCCCATAGAAGGTCTTGCTGCTATTATTATCAAGTCAGAATCGTGCAGTCCCGATGTTTTCTGGTCAAGGTCTGTAAACCCGGTCGGTATTCCAGTTACCATAGATTTCCTTACAGCAAGTTCTTCCATCTCCTTCACAACTTCAGGAATAATTTCAGATATTGGAACAAGAGAGTTGGTTAACCTTTCTTCGGAAACAGCAAAAACCCTCTTCTCCATATAATCTATCAAAACGTCCGGGTCGGGAGTCTCCTCCATTTTCTCTTTCACATCCTCCACTATCTCATCTATTCTGCGAAGAATGGCTTTATCCTTTACAACCTTACAGGCAGATTCAAACTTTTCGTAATTATCAAGGGCAAACTCAACCATGTGAGCAAGGTATTCTTCCCCACCTATCTTCTCAAGAAGACCTCTCTTTTCAAGTTCATCCTTATAGGAAATCTCATTAAGGTCCGTTTCACTGTAACCTTCTGCAATAAGCAGTCTCAAAAACTTAAAAAACACCTTATGTTCATTTTTAAAAAAATCGTCCGGCTCAAGAAGCTCAACAGCACGAAATGCAAAAGCCGGTTGAACTATCACTGTTCCAAGAACTGAAAGCTCAGCTTCAATATCAAAAAATTTCATAACAGTCTCCCTTTACTTACTGCTGGTCATCAAATCTAAGACCCTTTTCAGCAAACTCAACCGCCCTAAAAATAGCTCTGGCTTTATTCTTAGTTTCTTTTACCTCAAGATCTGGATCTGAATCAGCAACTATCCCCGCACCAGCCTGAACATAAACCTTATCCCTTCTGACAATTGCTGTTCTTATCGCTATAGCCGTATCCATATTCCCATCAAAGGAAAAATAACCAACAGCACCGGCATAAACCCCTCTTTTTGAAGGTTCAATCTCCTCAATAATCTCCATTGCCCTAACTTTTGGAGCACCTGAAACCGTTCCAGCAGGAAAACACGCCTTCAAAACATCAAAAGCATCAAATCTCTCCTTCAATCTTCCAACCACATTTGAAACTATATGCATAACATGGGAGTATCTTTCTATCACCATCAGGTCTGTAACTTTCACACTGCCTTCTTTCGCAACTCTGCCAACATCATTTCTCGCAAGGTCAACAAGCATTATATGTTCAGCCCTTTCCTTCTCATCAGAAATAAGCTCTTTTTCCATTGCAATATCTTCTTCCTGCGTTTTTCCCCTTTTTCTTGTTCCTGCTATAGGTCTTGTTTCTATTACTCCATCTGTCACCCTAACAAGAACTTCAGGAGAAGCGCCAACAATCTGAAAATCGCCGTAATCAAGATAATACATATAAGGAGAAGGATTGATGAACCTTAAAGCTCTGTAAAGAGTGAGAGCATCACTTTTAAACGATTTTTCAAATCTTCGTGAAAGAACAACCTGAATAATATCTCCGGCTTTTATATACTCCTTCGCCTTCTCAACAGCTTCTGCAAAATCCTCATCAGAAAAATTCACACTCCAGTTAGCCACTGAATAAGATACAGAAGGCGGATTATTCAAAATTTTATCGTTTAAAAGAGAATCCTCTATATCATCAAGAAAACAGTTAACCTCTCTATAAATCTCTTCTAACGAAGAATAATCCCGCACAATCAAATAACCTATCAACTTCACCGTTTTTGAAACATTATCAAAAATCACCAAAGCACGGGGTATTGAGAAAACCATATCATAAAGCATTGAATCTTCTTTATTTTTTTCCTCCACCATACCCACTCTCGGCTCAAAAAATTTTACAGTATCATAACCAAGATAACCGAAAAACCCTCCCCACATCCTCGGGAGACCTTCCATTTTAAAAGGGATATACCTTTTAAACTCATTCCTTAAAACTTCAAGAGGGTCTGTTTCTATCTCTTTAACCTCTATTCTTCCGTTTCTATTTATCTCAACAAACCTTTCCTTACTTTTCACCGTAACAAGGCTTCCTATCCCTATAACAGAATACCTGCCCCACTTCTCCCCACCTTCAACACTTTCAAGCAGAATATTTGCTCCAAGTTTTTTAAGCTTAATAAAACTTGAAAGTGGCGTTTCAGTATCAACAAGAAGCTCTCGGTATATAGGGATAAGGTTATACCCTTTATCAACTATTCTCTTTATCTCCTTCACAGTCATATCTACCCCGTTAAAGTTTAATTCTTTCAAAATTATACCTTTTAAAGGTAGAATTATTTTCCCAATTTCTATAAATTACTATCTACACAAAAGCTAATCGGAGGCTTTAAAATGTCTAAAAGGATTCCACTTGAAAAGGTTGTTGAGAAGGTCGGCAACTACTATGAAACCGTTCACGTTGCAGCAAAAAGGGCAAGGTTTCTCTATGAACAGGATTCTTACACTTTTGGTGTTGACGTAAAAGGCGAGAAACATAAAAAAACTGTTATTGCTCTCCTGGAAATAATGGAAGGAAAAATCTGTCCAAAAAGGGACTGATATAGATGAAAGGAAAAATCGTTGAAAACAGACCTTTAACAGGTAAAGATTTTCTTCTTACCATAGAAATTTGCCCTGAGATAGTTGAAAAGGTAAAACCCGGACAGTTTGCAATGATTGATGTCAAAAAACCGCTACAAACAGACCCTCTTCTTAAAAGACCTCTTGGCATATTTGATACTGATAAAAACAGAGTAAGCTTCATCTACAGAGTTGTCGGGCGGGGAACTAAACTTTTAACGGAAATGAAAGACGAAGTAGATGTTCTGCTACCGCTCGGGAACCATTTTAAAGATGAAAGAGAGAAATATCTATTTATTGCCGGCGGTATAGGCATTGGTGGTATTTTTTTAGCTGCAAAAACGTTTCACAGAAAAGGGAAAACGGTAAAAGTTATCTACGGCGGCAGAACAAAAGATGACCTATCTGCATTACCGTTTCTTGAAAAGTACCACATACCCTTTATCCCTGTTACAGAAGACGGTAGTTTTGGAGAAAAGGGACTCGTTACAGATTTCTTAAAAAGTTATAAAAATTTCAGATGGATAGCGTGCGGACCTAAAGGAATGCTTAATGCTGTAAAAAAAATTGCCGAAAAAGAGAATATTGAATGCTATCTCTCTATAGACACAAGAATGGCATGTGGTGTTGGAAGCTGTCTTGGATGCGTCATCAAAACTCCGGAAGGATATAAAAGAACGTGTGTAGAAGGCCCAATATTTAAAGCAAGTGAAATAGACCTTTAAGAGGTTTAGATGTCAGATATTTTCAAAAAAATAAAACAGGAATGGCTTAATAGATGTGTAAGGTGCGGCTCCTGTAGAAATGTTTGTCCTGTATTTAATGCTACTTTTGAAGAACCATCTGTATCAAGAGGAAAAATCTCTCTCATAGATTTAATCAAGAAAGGACACGGGAAACTTGATAGAGAAGCAGCTTTAATATTTAAAAAATGCACCACATGCTTAAGATGTAACGAAATATGCGCAATGGATGTTCCTTACGAAGATATAATCATCACAGCAAGAGAGATAGCAACAGAAAAATTTGGACTCTTTAAAGAAGAAATTGCAGCAACTACCGCTTTAAAAAATGAAAATCTCCTTGACACAGCAGGAAATTTCTCACGGCTTGCATATTTACTGTTTAAAAAATCAAAAAGTCCGGGTAACCTTGTTTCAAAGTTTCCTATACCTGGAAAAGGAACAGCAGCGCTGCCAGAAATTAAGCCGGGAAAATTCAACTATAAAGACAGAACATTCAAGCCTGCACGTGAAAAAACAGGAAAACTTATATACTTTCCCGGTTGTATGTTCAGTAGAGCTTATGTTGACACATCTAAAAATCTTGTGAGAGTTTTAACAACTCTCGGATATGAAATATTTGTCCCTTCAAACATAAACTGCTGCGGTGCCCCTTCTCTTCATGCTGGAGATAGAAAAAGTTTTGAAGAGCTTAAAAATAAAAATGTAGAGATTCTCAACAGTATTAACGCTGATGGGATTGTAACAGGCTGTGCTACATGCTGCCACAACTTCAAACACAATTATAAAGAACTAAACAAGCCGGTTTACCAGTTTATTGAAGTAATTGAAAGACACCTTGATGAAATTTCAAAGTGGAAAACAGAGAAACCTATAAACATAACATGGCATCATCCCTGCCATATAGTAAGAGGGCAAAACCTACCAAAAGACCTTCCAGAAAGAATTTTCACCTCCATAAAAGGAATCACTTTTGTTAAAATGGATGAAGCTGATAACTGCTGCGGAATGGGAGGTTCTTTTAAGATGGTTCACCCGGCGGTTTCAGACAGAATTCAGGAAAGAAAAGCACTAAACATAATAGCCACAGGTGCCGATAATGTAGTTACAGAGTGTCCCGGCTGTATAATGAACATTACAGAAGGTCTTGAAAAGAAAAGGGCAAATACAATATGCACACACACTGCAGACATTCTTGCAATGTGCATAGAAAAATAACTTTAAAAGGTGCTTATGGATTGGAAAAGACTTATCGTTTTCTTATTTATATTGCTGCTAACTTTAAGCGGATGTAAGAAAAATGAAGAAATAAATATCCTTTCAGATGAAAAATACCTTTTGCTTCCATTTTATATAGAGAAAACTTACGGTAAACTACAAATTGAAAATACACCTATAAACCTTTTTTCCACATCAAACAGTGCTAACTTTATTAAGCTTTTAAACCTGAGCAAATATAATGTGATAATTACTGACAATATAACTTTTGACTTTATTAAATCAAACGACCATTCCTGGATAAAAATATGCGAAATTGCAGTTAAAAAACCTGCTGTTTATAAGCTTGTAAGAAATAAAACCGAAAAGTTTAACGATAAAACATACGCCCTCAACACTCCGCTTTACAGGAAATTTGCAGACAAGAATACAATCTTCATTGATACTACAGATGAATTGTTCACAAAAAATAAAATTTATTTCAAAAAGATTAAAAAAGGGTTTATACCGGTAGAGAAAATTGGAAGAGTAAAGTATTACTTGTGTGTGAGAGAAAATTCTGTTGCTTTCAAAAGCAAAAATCTCAAAAATTTATTAATTTTATATAAAGACGGATTAATTTACACAAAAGATCCGGCAGTAGTAAAATACGTAACCCAAACAAGCAATATAAAAACCCTAAAAGAAATAGATTTTATAAACTGTATTTAGCAGAGGATAGTTTGCTTTATGAAAAAGAAACTGAACATAGAGATAACAAAATTCTGGCTGTTACTTTTAACATCAATTACAGTATCAGGACTCATAACACTCTTTTCCTATTTTCTGGTTAAAGCTGGTGTAAAACCTTTCATAAAAAATAATGTTATTAATCTCGTTAAAAAAGATCTTGAATCAAATGCAATTCTGGCAAAAGACAAAGACGATTTAAAATCTTATCTTTTAGAGCAACTACCCTATGTAAAGAAAGTTTACATAGAAAATATTCCTTTTAACATACCTGAAAATTCTACAAAAACAGTAATAAAGACTTTAAATTGCACAGTAATTTACAAAAAATTCATATTTCCAGATGGAACTCTTCCTGTAGCAGTTAAGGTTGACTGTGAAAAAATAGAAAAAGAAGCTTCCTATTTTGCAGGAAAAATAAGTGCCTTTGAATTTTTCATCGTTCTTATGCTTCAAATTTCTCTACTTTTCGCTATACGAGATCTTTATCTTAACCCCCTACGAAAAATAAAAAAAGATATAGAAAAAATATCAGCTGGAAAACTGACATTTCTCCCTGTAAAAGGTAATGATGAATTTGAAAATATAAGAAAAACAATCAATAAAATGATAAAAAACATAAAAGACAAAAATGTTAAAGAAGACATAATGTATCAGTTTATACATTTATTAACTGCTGGAAAAGGTTTTAACGGGGAATTTATAAGCCTTATAAAAAAGCTGTTAGAAGCAAATAGAATTGACGGAACTATAATAGGTATAGCCAGGCGTCCTGACAAAATGGAAATAAGAATTATTACCCACGACATAAAGGAAACAAAGCTCATTTCAACAAACGAGCTTGATGGAATTCAAAGCTACATGAATACATCCCAGAAAGAGATAGAATTAACGGAAGATAAACTTTCCTATCTTAGCAAAGAGGAAAAAGCTCTGGGAATAAAGTATCTCTTCGGTGTTCCACTTTCAATTTTTTCAAAAAACAACGGCTACGTAATATTTTTCAGAAAAGAAAATACACCTTTTAGTGAAGAAGAAAAAACATACTTAAGAAATATCGCAAAATCTATTGCAGTAGCAGCAGAACTTAAAGAACTTATAGAATCATTGGAAGAGAAAATCAAAGAAGAAAAGGAACTTCTCCAATCAACCATTAAATCCATGATAAGAGGTATAGAAATAAGGGATTCCTACACAAAGGGACATTCTGAAAGGGTTGCCTATCTTTCAAAAGAGATAGCCAAAAACATGGGTTTTCCTGAGAAAGAGTGTGAAAAAATTTATCTTGCTGCACTTCTCCACGATATAGGAAAAATAGGAATTCCTGACAGTATTCTCCTTAAACCGGGAAGATTAACAAAGCAGGAGTTTGAAATAATCAAACTTCACCCTGTTTTAAGCTATAAGCTCCTAAAAGATATTAAACCTCTGGAAGACATACTGGAAAACATAAAGTTTCACCATGAAAGAATTGATGGAACAGGATATCCTGAAGGACTAAAAGGGAACAAAATTCCTCTTGGTGCAAGGATAATTGCCGTTGCTGATTCCTTTGATGCAATGACAAGTGACAGAATCTACAAAAAAGGAACGGAAAAAGAAAAAGCCATACAGGAAATAGCAAAACTTGCTGGAACTAAATATGACCCGGAAGTTGTACACGCTGCCATTCCTGTCCTTAAAAAGGATATTCCTTTTGAAATAAAAGGACAACTATTTAAAGAGTTTTCAGAACTTGAGAAAAGAAGGCTTGATTATTTCTTTAGAGACGCGCTTACCGATGCCTACAATAGAAACTATCTGCCTATAATTTTCAACTCTCTAAAAGAGAAAAATAAAGAATTTAAAGTAGCAAGTGTTGATATTTTAGGATTAAGAAAGATAAATCTTGAAAAGGGGTGGGAATATGGGGATAGTATCCTTAAAAAAGTTAAAACCGCCCTTGAAGAAGCTCTAAACCCGCTGGCAATAATACGGTATTCCGGTGATAATTTTGTCCTGTTCCTTGACAAAAAGCTAAAAGATACAGAAGTAAAAGAGAAATTGGAAGCACTGGAAGAGCACTTAAAAGCGATACTGAGTGTTCATATATTAAAAGAGGAAGAAATAGAAACACTTGATAGTTTAATAGAAACAATTACCCGTATAGAAACAAAAGGTTATTAACTCTAAATCTTGAAAAATCACTTTTGTGTTTTAATTTATCACTAAAATTGTTCAGGTATGGAGGAAAAATGCTTATAGAAAGGCTGCAGGAATTAAAAGAAGAGTTCAGCAAAGTTAAAGATAAATTTGAAGAACTTCGGGGGTATTTTTGACTTAGAGCAGGAGGAAAAAAAACTACAAGAACTTGAAAAAGAGATGTCTTCTCCTGACTTCTGGAACGACAGAGAAAAAGCCCAAAAAATATCTCAGGAGAGAAACCGCATAGAATCCGAAATTAAACTGTGGGAATCTCTTAAAAACTGCCTTGAAGAAGTTGAAGTTCTGTTTGAAATGGCTGAAGAGGAAAATGACGAATCAATACTTGATGAAGCAGAAACAACATTAAAAAATCTTAGAAAAGAACTTAAAAAAGTTGAAATCAAAACACTTCTGTCTGGAGAGATGGATAAAAACAACGCCATCATAACAATCCACGCCGGAGCAGGCGGAACAGAAAGCTGCGACTGGGCAGGAATGTTGATGAGAATGTATTTAAGATGGGCTGAAAAGAAAGGTTTTGAAACGGAAATTATAGACCTTCAGGAAAATGAAGAGGCAGGAATAAAAAGTGCAACAATAGAGATAAAAGGACCTTACGCATACGGACTTTTAAAAGCAGAACACGGAACCCACAGGCTTGTTAGAATCTCTCCGTTTGATTCAAATGCAAGAAGACACACATCTTTCTGCGGTGTAATAGTTGTGCCTGAAATTGAAGATGAAATTGAAATAGAAATAAAAGATGAAGATTTAAGAGTAGATACATACAGAGCTTCTGGAGCCGGCGGACAGCACGTAAACAAAACAGATTCAGCTGTAAGAATAACTCACATTCCCACAGGTATAGTTGTCACCTGTCAGAGTGAACGCTCTCAGATTCAAAATAGAATGAGAGCCATGAAAATACTGAAAGCAAGACTTTACGAACTTGAAATGAGAAAACGGGAAGAAAAACTTGCACAGGCAAAGGGAGAACACAAAGAGATATCCTGGGGAAATCAGATACGCTCCTATGTGTTTCAACCGTATCAGATGGTAAAAGACCACAGAACGGGTATTGAAACATCAAACATCAATGCAGTAATGGATGGTGACATAGACCAGTTTATAGAAGGATACCTGAAACAGAAAGCAGAAACAGCAAAATAAAGAGGTTGCAGATGATAAAGGTTTACAACACACTAACCGGAAAGAAAGAGGAGTTTAAACCTCTTGAAGGAAAAAGTATAAAAATGTATGTGTGCGGCCCAACAGTTTACGACGATGCACACATAGGCCATGCAAGAAGTGCTGTTGTATTTGATGTAATAAGAAGATGGCTTGAAGAAAGGGGATATAAAGTTACGGTTGTTAGAAATTACACAGACATAGATGACAAAATTATAAAGCGAGCAAAAGAGAGAAATCTCACATGGAAGGAGATAGCAGAAAGATACATAAAATCCTTTGAAGCGGATATGAAAGCCCTTAATGTTAAAGAACCTACATTTAAACCTAAAGTGACAGAACACATTCCTGACATAATAAAAATGATAGAAGGTTTGATAGAGAAAGGGTATGCCTACGAATCTGATGGAGACGTTTATTTTTCCGTAGAAAAGTTTCCACAATACGGAAAACTATCAAAAAGGAAAAAAGAGGAACTTCTTGCAGGAGCAAGAATTCTTCCGGGAGAGAAAAAGAAAAATCCCCTTGACTTTGCCCTGTGGAAAAAATCAAAAGAGGGAGAGCCGGGCTGGGATTCACCCTGGGGGAAGGGAAGACCAGGATGGCATATTGAATGTTCTGCAATGTCTATGAAATATCTTGGAGAAACTATGGACATCCATGGTGGAGGGCTTGACCTTATATTCCCCCACCATGAAAATGAAATTGCACAATCTGAAAGTTTTACAGGAAAACCTTTCGTCAAATACTGGCTGCACAACGGATTTGTTATGGTAAATAGTGAAAAGATGAGCAAATCTCTCGGAAACTTTTTCACAATAAAAGAGATTTTAAAAGAGTTCCCACCGGATGTTTTGAGACTCTTCCTGCTTTTAACTCATTACAGAAGTCCGATAGACTTCTCCTTTGAACGGCTGAAAGAAAGCAAAAACGCCCTTGAAAGACTTAAAAACATTATCCTCTCAAAACAAGCGATAGAAAAAATACCTGTTGCAGAAAATTCAACCGAAACGATAAACATCTCAAAATTCAAAGAAGAATTTGAGAAAGCGATGGATGACGATTTTAACACGGCAAAAGCTATAGGAGTTCTTTTTGAACTTGGAAAAGAAATCAATATAAGAAAAGATAAAGCTCTTAAAGAGGGAAAAATTTCTGCAGATGAAAAAGAATCCCTTATAGAAAGCATCTCTTTCATTGAAGAAGCCCTCAAAATCCTCGGGTTTAAACTTTCACAGGAAAAAAGCAGCGGAGAGCTTGAAGATAAACTTATACAACTCCTTATAGACATAAGGCAGGATTTACGAAAAGAGAAAAACTTTAAACTTGCCGATAAAATTCGTGATAAACTTAAGGAACTTGGCATAACCCTTGAAGACCTGCCAACAGGAACCGTATTTAAAAAGGGGGAATAAATGAGCATCTATGATAGGGATTATTACAAAGAAAAAGTGAAAAAAGAGGAAGACCCTGCCGTTGTAAGATATAAGAAGTTTGCTGTTTTTATGAAATGGCTACTGATAATCTCCGCCATCTTTTCATTTATCGTATGGCTTTTAGCCGTATTTACAAGGGGAAATGGCTACGGAGGATAGTTGTGATTATTAAAAAGTATAAAGAAAAAGAACCTCTAATAGGAAAGAATGTATTTATAGCAGAAGATGCTACAATCATCGGAGATGTAGAGATAGGTGACGACAGCAGTATCTGGTATAAAGTTGTGATAAGGGGAGATGTGAATTTCATAAAAATAGGAAAGGCGACCTCTGTTCAGGACGGCACCGTTATACATGTAACGAACAGAACTGCCCCGACAACTGTTGGAGATTATGTAACGATAGGGCACGGAGTGAAGCTTCACGGTTGCACGATAAAGAACAACTGTTTAATAGGTATAGGAGCAATAATACTTGACAACGCTGTTATAAACGAAAACTCAATAGTTGCTGCAGGGACACTTATTCCCCCTGGAAAAGAGTTTCCTGCAGGAAGTCTTATAATGGGTTTCCCTGGAAAAGTTGTCAGAAAATTAACAGAAGAAGAGATAGAAGGACTTAAAGAACATGCACTAAGATATGTGAACTATAAAGATGAATATCTGAAAATGGGGAGATAACTCCCCATTTTAGCCTTCAAGGATTTCAGCAGCTTCTTTTGCAGTTTTACCTTCGTGAACTATCATTGAGATAGCTCTAACAATCCTCTCCGGACTCTCATGCTGGAAAGCATTCCTTCCTATGGAAACTCCGGCTCCTCCTGCTTTCATAGCACCTTCAACCATCTCAAGAATTTCAAGATCACTACCCATCTTTGGACCACCAGCTATAACAACAGGAATAGGACATCCTTCAACAACCTTTCTGAAAGAATCGGTATCACCTGTATATGCAACTTTAACAATATCAGCTCCAAGCTCAGCAGCTACCCTTGCACAATGTGCAACAACATCAGGATCAAAAGGATTCTCTATATGTTCTCCCCTTGCATACATCATCGCTATAAGAGGCATTCCCCACTCAAGACAGCTTTCAGCCACCATACCAAAATCTTCAAGCATCTTATCTTCATTCATATCACCTAAATTAACATGAACAGAAACACCGTCAGCACCTATTTTTATAGCTTCTTCAACAGAACACACTATAACTTTTGAGTTGGGTTTTGGAGAGAGAGAAGTACTTGCAGAAAGGTGGATTATGAGTCCAACATCCTTTCCTCTTTTCCTGTGTCCGTGTCTCACAAGACCTTTATGAATAATAATTGCATTGGCACCACCGTTGGCAACTCTATCTATAGACTCCCTAATATTTATAATCCCGGGAATCGGACCCATAGAAACACCGTGGTCCATCGGAATAATAACCGTTTTCCCTGTTTCCCTGTCAATTATTCTCTCAAGCCTTATCGCCTTACCTATTTTCATTTCAAATCCTCCACCAGTAGATACGGTTTTGTGAAAGAAAATTATAGCACTTGAACGAAATTTTTTGTAAAAGTTATTTACTCCCCTTTTCCTTCAAACAGGAATCTTTCTATAAAATCGCACATAACATGCCCGAGAGTAAGGTGAACTTCCTGAATTCTTGGTGTTGAAAACGACTTAACCACAACCGGAAAATCAACAATGCCTTTTAATTTCCCTCCATCCCTGCCGAGAAAAGCAACGGTTAAAAGCCCTTTCTCCTTTGCTTTCAACACAGCTTTAATAACATTTTCTGAATTTCCGCTTGTGCTTATTCCAAGAAGAACATCACCTTTCCTTCCAAGAGCTTCTATCTGTCTTTCAAAAACTGTATCAAATCCAAAATCGTTGCCCACCGCCGTTAAAATTGAAGTATCCGTTGTTAAAGCAACTGCAGGCACAGGCTTTCTATCCATAAGAAATCTTCCCACAAGCTCTGCCGCTATATGCTGAGCATCAGCTGCAGAACCTCCGTTCCCGCATATAAAAAGTGTTCCTCCAGAAAGTAAAACTTCTGCAACCTTTTTGAAAACATCAAAGAGAAAATCACGATTTTCCTGAATAAAGGTTTTTTTAAGGTCGGCACTTTCTATAAAAGAGTAGTATATAAGCTCCCTCATAATTTACCTTCACATTAAGCGTTCATAGCTTTTAGAAACTCTTCATTGGTTTTATACTTTCTTAATTTCTCAAGTAAAAACTCCATAGCATCAACAGGCTGCATACTGGTTAGTAATCTTCTTAAAATCCACACTCTGTTAAGCTCCCATTCAGATAGTAGAAGTTCCTCTTTTCTGGTGCCAGATTTATGAATGTTTATAGCAGGGAAAATTCTTCTTTCAACAAGTTGCCTGTCAAGAACAATCTCCATATTTCCTGTTCCCTTAAACTCTTCAAAAATAACATCATCCATTCTGCTACCTGTCTCAATCAAAGCGGTAGCTATTATTGTTAAACTTCCACCCTCTTCTATATTCCTTGCAGCACCGAAAAATCTTTTAGGCTTATGAAAAGCGTGAGCGTCTATACCACCTGAAAGAATCTTACCACTTGGAGGAGTTAAAGTGTTATAGGCTCTTGCAAGTCTTGTAAGACTGTCAAGAAGGATAACCACATCCCTCTTATGTTCCACAAGTCTTTTAGCTTTTTCTATAACTATTTCAGCAACCTGTGCATGTCTTTCAGGCGGTTCATCAAATGTTGAACTTATAACCTCATCAGCAAGTGTGTTTCTTTTCATATCTGTAACTTCTTCAGGTCTCTCATCTATTAAAAGGATAATAAGATAGGTATCAGGATCGTTTGTTTTTATGGCATTTGCTATTTTTTGAAGCAAAACAGTTTTTCCAGCCCTTGGAGGAGCAACTATAAGTCCCCTCTGCCCTTTTCCAACAGGAGTTATTAAATCTATTACCCGTGTAGGAAGCTCCTCTGGAACTGTTTCAAGTCTAAACCTTTCAGTCGGATGAAGCGGAGTAAGATTATCAAATTGCGGCCTTAATTTAGCTTTCTCAAGAGGTTCCCAGTTAACAGCATCCACTTTAAGAAGGGCAAAATACTTCTCTCCCTCTTTAGGCGGCCTTACTTCACCTGCTATCGTATCACCTGTTCTAAGCCCAAACTTTCTTATTTGAGAAGGAGAAACATAAATATCGGTAGAGTTTGGAAGGTAATTGTTTTCTGGAGACCTTAAAAATCCAAAACCGTCAGGTAAAACCTCAAGAACACCTATTCTATAAATGGCACCTCTTTTTCTCGCACTTTCTTCAAGAATTTTAAATATAAGGTCCTGCTTTTTTACAGATTTAACATCAATTCCAAGACTTTTAGCAATCTTTCGCAAGTCAAATATGCTCATATTTTGAAGCTGCTCCAGAGTGAGTGCTTCAGATGTCTCCTGTGCCATTACCGATTTTCCTCCATAAAAGAAAATTTATAAATCTAAAATAAAATCCCATCTACAGGCCAACTTTATAAACTTTAAGAACATCTAACATCAAAACACTATTCTGGATTTATAACAGATAAGCCCTTTTGAGATAAATCAAAGAAATTAGCTCTTTTTACCAAGAACCCTCGCCACAATTATACTTAATTCATACAAAAATATCAGAGGAACAGCCATCATTGTCTGAGAAACAACATCAGGTGGCGTTAGTATTGCCGCCACTACGAATATTATAAGTATAGCAAACTTTCTATTCTTTTCAAGAATTTTATGATTTATAACTCCAAGCTTTGCAAGTAAGCCAACAACAACCGGTAAAAGAAAAACAAATCCGAAAGCAAGTGTTAGTTGAATAATAAAAGAGATATAGTTTCCGATACCTATCTGCGGAACCAGAAGGTCTCCCATAAATCCAAGCAAAAACTTAAGGGCAAAAGGAATCATTATAAAGTATGCAAAAGATGCCCCTAAAAGAAAGAAAAGTATTGAAAAGAAAATAAAAGGCACAGCAAATTTTTTCTCGTGAGGAAGCAATCCCGGCTCTATAAATTTCCAGACCTGATATAGAATAAAAGGAAGGGCTAAAAGTATTCCACCAAAAAAGCAGATTTTAAGAGCGGTAAAAAACGCTTCTGGAGGAGAGAAAAAAACAAGCTTTCCTCTTAATTCCGGCGGAAGCGGTGTTTCAAGAAACAGCAGAAGCTTTTTCCTGAACGGCCAGCATACTAAAAAACCTACAAATACAGCTATAAGCGACCTGAAAAGCCTTACTCTCAGCTCCTCAATATGATAGGTTACCGGTGCTTCTTCCGGATTATAATTGTTTAAAGGCATCTTTTCTGACATAAACTCACCTTAAAATGAAGAATTATACTTCGTTATCCTTCTTTACCTTTATCTTTTCAAGCTCCTCTTCTCTTGTAACCTTTTTCTCCTCTTTTTTCTCCTCTTCATCAAGGATACCTGAAGATGCCTTTCTAAACTCACTTATCGCCTTGCCCATTGATTTTGCAAGGTCTGGCAGCTTTGAAGGACCAAAAATTAAAAGAGTAATAATTAAAATAAGAATCAGTTCATTGGTTCCAATTCCAAACATTTCTCCTCCAGAATACTATTTTTCTGCTGCTTCCTTTATAGCATTTTTAAGCTCAAAAAGTAAACTCTCAAGTCCTTTTAAATCCTCATTTTCTATTCTGTTTACCACAGCACTGCCAACTACAAAACCATCTGAAGATTTATACAACTTAAATATATGCTCTTTTCTTGATATACCAAATCCTACAACAACTTTCTTTCCTGTAACAGATTTCACTCTTTCAATATCCCTGCAGATTCTTTCATACTGAAGCTCCTCTCTCATTCCTGTTGTTCCTGTAAGAGAAACATAGTAAATGAAGTTGCCAGAAGCTTCCCCTATAAGCTTGAGCCTTTCATCTGTGCTTGTGGGAGCGGCAAGGAAGACAGGCTCAAGTCCTTCCTTTTTAGCTTTCTTTGAAAACTCCATTCCCTCTTCAGGGGGTAAATCAGGGACGATAAAACCATCGACACCAGCTTCTTTTGAATCTTTTATAAACTTATCTTCCCCATAAACAAAAATCGGATTGTAGTAACCCATAAGAACGATACCTTTTTCTGGAAACTCATTCCTTAAAATAGATGCAATTTCAATAATTTTCTTTAAAGTTGCTCCTGATTTTAAAGCTCTCTCGTGAGCTTTTTGAATGGTTGGCCCATCAGCAAGAGGGTCAGAAAACGGAATCCCTATCTCAACTATATCCGCATACTTAAATATCAGTCTAAAATAGTTAAGGGAAGTTTCAAAATCGGGGTCACAACCTGTAGCATAAATTATAAGAGGCTTTTCTCCCTTCTCTTCAAGCTTTCCAAATAGAGATTTTATCCTTTCCATACCTTCTCCATAAATAATAGATAAAAACGATACCTGCAGCTACCACAGCTCCCAGAAACTTATGAGTAATGATAATGGATATAATCTTTCCTATCAACCCACCTAAAAATAGATAAAAAACAGCCCATAAAACAGCACCTATAAAGTTCCACAGCAGAAACGGAAGAAAAGGCATCTTAAACGCCCCGATTATCACAGGAAGTAAAGACCTGACAACGGCGATGAATCTTCCAAAGAGAAGGGTTATCTCACCTTTTTCAATAACAAATCTTTTCACCCTCTCATAATTTTCACCGTTCAATTTAAGAGAGGAAAGGAACTTCCTGACAGCAGGCTCACCAAGGTAAAAACCGAAAAGATAACTAACCGTATATCCCAGAAATGTCCCGAGAGACACAGAAAACACAAAATTTAAAGGGGAAATATACCCTTTAGCAGCAAGAATACTGCCAAGAATCAAAACCTTTTCCGCAGGAATAATCAATCCAAAAAAAAGTGCCGTTTCAAGAAATGCCCATAAACCTATTATTAAACCTGCAACTTCAGGATTTGCTTCAATGTATCTGAGAGATTCATTAATTATACCTGATATATCCACTTGACACCTGCTATCCTCTAAAATAAACTTTCATACTGCAATTTATGAACCTGAATCTGAATTACAAAGGAGGTTTTTTAATATGAAGCAGGGAATTCATCCAGAATACAAAGAAACAAGAGTTATCTGTGCGTGCGGAAACACATGGATAACAAGGTCAACAAAGTTTCCTGAAATTAAAGTTGAAGTTTGTAACAAATGCCATCCATTCTTTACAGGTGCTCAGAGAAAAGTATCAATTACAGGTAGAGCTGAAAGATTTAAGGCTAAATACGGAGACAAGTATTGATAAAACTCATCTCTTCCACTGAAGAAATCCTTAAAACCGTTTCTATAGCAGCCAGAGTTTGTTACTCTGGCTCTTCCGTTGATAAGCTTATAGAAGAATTTTCCGAAGAGGAAAACAGAAAACTTATAAAGAAAGTAACATCTATGGGGCATCTCTCGGTTGTTGAACATGCAGTATTCACCTTCTCCATTCCAAAACAGCTAAAAGAGGAGCTTTTTGAAATATTAAAGGAAAAACCTTTTTTAAACATCTCAGAAAGAGAGGAAGATTTCATAGTTTCCCTAAACTTACGAACAATGAAGGAACTTCAAACTTTACTTCCCGATTTAACATTCACGAAAGAGGTTGCAAAACATATTCCCGATTGGCTTACCTGACTATCCTTTTATGTTATATATTGGTTTCACAAATCTTTCAATCTCAACCGTTTCGGGCAAAAATTTTAAAATCTCATCCTTATTTTTATACGCCATGGGAGCCTCATCCACCGTTCTGGAAGAGATTGTGGAAGAAAACACTCCCGCACTCTTTACAACTTTGCTGAACTCTTTTACAGATATGGTTTCCTTCGCTTTCTTTCTGCTAAGTTTTCTCCCTGCACCGTGAGGAGCAGAAAAGTTAAGTTTCTCAACCCCTTTTCCTCTTCCTATTATCAGTCCATCAACAAGATTAAAAGGAATAACAACCATTTCATCTTTGTGAGCGGAAATTGCTCCCTTCCTTACACAAAAGTCTCTATCAACATCTATGTAGTTATGAACACTTTTAATTATCTTTTCTTCAGAAAACTCCTGCCTGAAAAACTGCTCCACTATGATGCGAAGAATCACTTTTCTGTTAATGTCGGCATACTTTTGAGCAAGTTTCATCCCTTCAATGTAATCCTTACCCCCTTTCTCCATAGGCAGAAACGATAGGTCTTTCGGAAGCTGGGGCATAACTTTTTGAGAATAGTCAACAGCCTTTCTGTAAAAGTGATTACACACCTTTAAACCAAGATTCCTTGAGCCGGTGTGAACAGTTAGATAGTAGTTTCCATCTTCATCAATTCCAATCTCAATAAAATGGTTACCGCTACCCAGTGTTCCAATCTGTAAAACAGGGTCATTTATATTAACACCAAACTTTTTTATAAGAATCCTTTCAAGTTCTTTTAAGAATAGAATCTCATCCCTTAAAAGGGGAAGGGTTTTCGCATCCTTTTTAGTTCTTGATGTAAGCCCTAAAGGAATTTTACCCTTTATAAAAGCATCAAGTTTCGAAAGATTTATCTTTTTAATCCTGCCAAGAAAATAGGTGTAAACCCCGCAACCTATATCAACACCAACAATATTTGGAACAACAACATCATCAAAATAGCCTGTAAAACCTATAACACACCCTTTTCCCACATGACAGTCAGGCATGATTACAATCTGCTTTCTGAAAAAAGGCAGATTTTTTATCCTCTCTACCTGGTCAATAACATCACTTTCCGGATTTTCTGCATAAACATAAATGGGAACCCTACCTTCAATAATAACCATCCTTCCTCCTGCAGTTTTGCACAAAAATTTGCATCTATGCAACGCTCTTACCAAAGAGTAAAAAAATTTTATACAACATTTACAAAGCCATAAACCAGAACACTCCCAGTTTTAACTCTAAAAATATTAAGATTATTTGATTACAAAACAGCTTCAGAGCAGCAAAAAGTCATCCTTAGGGCTTCGCCTGAAGAATCCTTTAAAGTTTATAGTAGTTTCTCTGAACAGTTTAAACATCTATCAGCAACATCTGGCATAATCTTTGCTTTAATTTGAAAAGCAGAGATGCAACGTTAAATTTTTAATAAGGTTATCTGAACATGTTTGAAAATTTTTACTTGTCTTTAAAAGATATTGAGATTCTTCGGCTGCAAAGTAGCCTCAGAATGACGATGAAAGTCATCCTGAGGGCAAAGCCCGAAGGATCTCTTAAAGTTAATAGCATTTTTCAAACAGCCTCTAAGGTTATCTTTACAAACTTTAGAGGAACTGTTAATATTGTTAAGAGTAGTTTCTTGACACTGCATAATGGAAAATGCTAAATTTACTGAAGATAAAACTTGCACACTTTAAAACTTAAAGAACAAAGGGAGGTTTTTGAAGATGAGAAAAGCATTAGTTGCAGTAACAGTAATGGGACTTGTTGCAGGGTTTGCAGCAACAGCAAGCGCTACAGAAGTAAATGTAGGTGGAAAAATTACAGTAACAGGAACAAAGGTGGAATCTGATGCTGCAAGTTATTATGACACAACAACTGAAGTGAAAGTTGGTGTAGATGCGAAGATATCTGAAAATCTAACAGCAAAAGTGACTATTAAAGCTGACGATGATAGTGATAATGGTGGAAGCACTAACAAATGGGTAGAAATCGATGAAGGATACTTTAAACTTTCAAATATGTTTAATACTCCATTATGCGGTAAGTTTGGTTACTTTGGAGTGAATGTTGGTGACAGCAAAATAGTTGATGAAAGCCTTGATGCTGCTATGTTAGGAGTAAAAACGGACTATGGTGTGGCTTATGCGGTTGTTGGAGAAGCAAGAGCAGATATTACAACTTACGTTGTTGGTGGATTTAAAGGAGACTTAAAACCTTTTGGCATCGGTGGTGCTTTCGAAATTGCAGATCTTTATCAGGATACTATGGATAAAAATGTATTTTATGGAAAAGTTGCTCCTGAGTTTGAAGTAGATTTTGGAAAGGTTGGCGTTTCAGTTGAAGGTGCAGTTGACGATAACGGAAACTTCTTCGGTGTAGGAGCTTCTCTTGATAATGAAATGTTCGGGGCAAAGATAGCTTACGATGTTTATAGTGATGGATTCGTATCTCCGCTCGAAGATTATGATTATGCAGAAGTTCTTGATAACAGTAATTTTGTAAACCCAGCAATCATTACAGTTGAAGCAAGTGTTAAACCTACAGATAAGGTTAAATTAAGTGCCGCTTACGTAAACTTTGATGGAGACACTCCAAGTCCAGTTCAAAATAACAAATATGAAAGTGAAAGTGAAATAGACCTTAAAGCTTCTTACAAATACACAGACAACCTTAAACTTTCTGCTGGTCTTTACCTTCCAAGTGCAGGAGTTGATTACCAGGCAGAAGTTAAAGTTGCACTCTCATTCTAACTTAAACATTAAAGAAACCTAAAAAGGGAGGCTTTAAGCCTCCCTTTTTTTATGCTAAAATTCTTCGGGTTCCGCCCTCAGAATGACACCAGTTATTACTATAATGCTGTTTTTACATGGCTGTGTTAGATTGATTCGTTGCATAAAGCCAATTTACTTCCTTCGTCATTACTGAGGCTTTTATTTTTTTTCGTCATTCTGAGGCTGTGAAACAGCCGAAGAATCCAGATATCATATGAGGTGTTGTATGAAGAAAAAAGAGATAGAAAACTATCCAGTTTACATAGAAGATGATGAAATAGATCTTTACGAGCTTTTTCTGACACTAAAAAGAAAAAGAAAAGTTGTTATTTTACTTACACTCTTTTTTACTTTCATCGCTGCCACCTATGCTTTTTTTGCAACTCCAGTATATCTATCAAGCTCAATTGCCCTATTTCCAGAAAGCAACAATAAACAGCTTGTTTCAGCAGAAACTACAGCAAAACTTGTAAACGTTATTACAGAACATATAAAAGAGAGAAATTATAAAAAGATTTCACAACTTACAGGACTTACTGTTGACACAATAGAAACTCTAAAAGATATAACTGTTGAAAACCCAAGAAGAAGAGGTAAGGATAACACATTTGAGCTGAAAATTTACGGAACAAACAGAGAAAAACTGCTTAAAGCTTCTTACAAAATCGTGGACTATCTAAACAGCAACTCTTATATCAGGAAAATCATAGAAGATGAAAAGTCTTTAAAGAAGGAAGAAATCAAAGAACTCCAGAATAAGCTTCCACAGCTTACAAAACTTGCAACCGAGATTGAAACAAAAATAAAAGCATCAAAAAAAATTAATATTCTATTTAACCCCCTTGATCTTCAAACTAAAATCCTGGGAATCAAAAACAGAATAAATAGTTTAAAGTTTACACTGGAGAACAAAATCCACGGCTACAAAATAATATCATCATACGTAACAGATAAACCTGTTAAACCGAAAAAAACACTTATAGTAGTTGTCGGTTTTGTTACAGGTCTTTTTACAGGTATATTTGCTGCATTCTTTAAGGAATGGCTTGAAAGTGTAAAAAACACACGACGCCGTGAAGAATCAGAATAAGCTCATAGAGGTATTTAAAAGACAGACAACTATAAAGCTTTGAGATTCTTCGGACTTTGCCCTTAGAATGACTTTTTTAATATTGTTTTATACCTTTGCTGGTTTTCTACATTGTTCATTGTTTTAATAAAGCCAATTTACTTATTTTTCCGTCATTCCGAATCTTTTGTTATTTCTTTCTATCATCCTGAAGCTTTTATTCCTTTTTCCGTCATTCTGAGGCTGTGAAACAGCCGAAGAATCCAACCTTCATAAAAGTTAAGTCTGAAACTTACATTAAAAGGTTGACAGCATAAAATAAAGTTATAACTTTACAGTCAGGAAGTGAGAAGCAGAGCCCCGAAGGAGTGCCGTTTCTACCTTCGGGGCTTTTTTCGTTTCCGCCAAATAAATTTTTAGAGAGGTTTTACAGTATGGAAAGATTTACAGGAACAGTAAAGTGGTTTGATTCAAGTAAAGGATACGGTTTCATCACAACAGATGATGGACACGATGTATTCGTTCACTACACAGGAATCAGCGGTGAAGGTTTCAAAAGCATAGAAGAAGGCGAAAGAGTTATTTTTGACATCACAGAAAGCGATAAAGGTCTTAAAGCTATAAATGTTGAAAAAGCATAAATAAAAATCTTATAGATTAAAGCCCGTAAAGGTAGAAACGGCCCTTTACGGGCTTTTTTTTATTTAAATTTCCGATAGTGCAAAGGAAACTCCTACCACCTTGGATATTCCCGGAACTTCCATCGTTACACCGTAAAGAACATCAGCAACTTCCATCGTAACCTTTTTATGGGTTATCACTATAACCTGAGTTTTTTCAGATATACTTTTTAAAAGTTCTGTAAATCTCAAAATGTTTATCTCATCAAGAGCAGCATCTATCTCATCAAGAACAAGAAACGGTGCAGGATGAATAGAGTAAAGTGCATATAAAAGAGAAATAACAACAAGTGTTCTTTCTCCCCCGGATAAAAGATTTATATTGCTGTGCTTTTTTCCCGGCGGTTTTGCTTCTATTTCTATACCTGCTTCAGCAGGGTCTTCCGATGTTAATACAAGCCTTGCACTTCCGCCACCGAAAACTTTTTTAAAGGTATTTCTGAATACCTTATTAACAGACTTAAACGTGGCAAAAAATCGTTTCTTTATCTCCTCATCTATCTTTTCTATCGCTTCCTTAAGGTCTTTTATGGATTTAATAAGATCCTTCTCCTGCTCCACTATAAACTCATATCTGTCCTTTACCTTATCATACTCTTTTATAGCAAGAAGATTTACAGCTCCAATTTTTGATATCTTTTCTTTAACAGCAATAAGTTCCTTTTTTATCTCATCTTCACTTTCCACAGTAGCGGCAGCATTTACCGCTTCCTCAACAGTGGAATCTATTGCAAGTATTTTCTCAACTATCTCTTCCTCTTTGACATTAATCCTTGCAAGCTCTATCTCTATCTCTTTTATCTTTTTCTGTATCTCTTTAAGCTCTTTCTCCTTCTGTTTTAGTCCTTCTTCCCTTTCCTTTATAAGAGAAACAATTTCAGCTCTTCTTCTTTCAAGAGTTTCAAGTTCAACCTTTGCATCTTCTATAGCTTCGTCTATTCCTGAAAGAATATCTTCTGCAGAGTGTATACCATTTTCAGCTTCTTCATACTTTCTTTTTAGCTTTTCTCTTTTATCATTAAGATGAGAAAGCTCCCGCTTTATAGCAGAGACCGTTTTTTCCTTTATTCCAAGCTTCTCGCTGACATGGCTAAGTTTCTCTTTTAAAACAGAAATAGATGACTTTTTCTCAGAAATCAAGCCGCGCACTTTATCTACTTCGGTTAAAATTTCGGAAAACCGCTTTTCTTTATCTCTCAGTTTATCTTCAAGGTCCTTTTTCCGCTCCACAAGTTCTTTCAGTTTCTCACTGTAAAGGTTATCTCTTTTTGAAAATCCTTCCACAAATTCTCTTGCAAGCTGTAGCTTCTCTGTTAAAGATTCTACATTTTTGGTAATTTCCTTTATCCTTCTCTCTGCTTCCCTGATTTTCCCTTCAACCTCTATCCTTTCCCCTTTTAAACCATTTGCTTTTTCCTGTAAAGAGAAAAGTTCATCGTCAACCTCAGAGAGGGCATCTATAAGAGGTTTAAGAGAAAGTTTTAAAGATTCAAGCTCCTTCTCAAGAGTTTCCCTACGAAGCTTTAAAGTTTCTATCTCTTTCTCTATTTCAAATATCCCTTTCCCTTTAAACTTACCTATATAAGAACCTTTTCCACTGTAAATATTCAAATCTTTATCTATAAAAACAGCATCAGGATACATCTTTGCAAGTCTGGAAGCATCAGAAGAGGTATAAAAAACGTTTGAAAATATAACAGATACTAACTCTTTAACCCTTACATCTACCGGCTTTACATGGGAGATTAAAGGAGTGGCTTCCTCTATGTATCTTCCCTTTAAAGGCACCACTTCTGCCGAAAGGAGCATAACCCTGCCGTTTCCCTTAATCCTTTCCCTGACCCAGTTTATATCATCAAAAGTCTTAAGCACAATCCCGGCGCCAAAAAGGGAAAGAAACGCTTCAACAATCTTTTCCCAACCCTCATCAACCTTTATAAGATTTGAGAGAAGACCTATATATCCTTTCACTTTCCCCTTTTTACCGCTCTCAACTATGCTGTTTTCAAGCTTTCCAAAGTCAATATTTTGAAGCAGTTTTTCCATACTCTCTATTTTTGAACTTATAGAAACTATCTCCTTCTCCTTCTCCTGAATCTTTCTTTTAAGTTCTTCAACCTTTTCCTCACGATTTTCCCTGACAACAGAAATGGCCTTCCTCTCTTCTTCCGTCTTCTCAATGGAAGAAAGAATCTCCTCAAGCTTTGTCTGTAAAATCTTTTTCTGCTCCTCATAGTAGGAAAGTTCCCTTTTTAAAGAGTCTATCTCTGCAGGAAACTTCTCAATCTGCCTTTTGTAGGAAACAACTTTCTCCTCTTCTCTTATCTTTTCAACCTCTATTTTTCTATATCTGCCAACAGCATCAGAAATCTGTCTCTTTATATCTGAAAGGGAAGTTTCAACATCCTCTTTCTCTTTTTTTAATGAATTGAACTGAGTGTTAAGCCTCTCTATCTCCTTTTCTAGACCTAATATAGATTCAACTAACTTCTCTTTCTCCTCTATAAGAAACTGTATTTCCTGCTCTACATTTTTTATCCTCTCTATCTTTTTAAGCTCTTCTCCATCTATCTCTTTAAGCTCCTCTTTAATCCGCTCTTTCTCTTTAAGGTAAAAATCTCTTTTGACAGAAGCTTCCTTCTTTGTTTTTTCAAGCTCATAAAGTTCAGCGGTTAATTCCTTTATCTCTTTTGCTAACTTTTCCGACTCATCTCTTAACTCTTCTACACTTACCTGAATTGAAGAAGCTTCTTTTTCAAGAGAATTTCTATCTTCCCTTAAAATCTCAAGTTCTCTCTCTTTAAGCTCTTTTGTAAGTTTTAAGTTTCTTATCTCACAACCGTAAAGTTTCTTCTCAAGCTCAAGCTCTTTCTCTTTCAAAGATTGAAACTTTTTTGCCTTTTCAGCCTGATTTTTCAAAGTTTTAAGATTTTTAGAAACCTCATCTATAACCTTCCTGACATTCTCAAGATTGGTTTCAGCCTCAGCTAATTTCTTTAATGTTTCCTCTTTCTTTTCTTTAAAAGGAGCAACTCCGGCAGCATCATCTATAAGAACTCTCCTCTCCTCAGGCTTTAATTTTAGAACCCTGTCTATCTGTCCCTGCTCAAAAAACACGTAATCCTTATGGCCAAGCCCAATGGAAAGGAAAAGTTCCTGAATATCTTTAAGGCGCACTTTCCTGTTATTTATCAGAAATTCCGAATCTCCATTTGCTTTTATTTTTCTTGTTATTACAACTTCATTCTCTTTTATGGGAAGGAGTTCGTCTCTTGAAAGTGTTATTGAAACTTCGGCAGTTCGTGCAGCCCTGCGGCCAACTGCCCCCTTAAAAACCATATCTTTCATATTACTTGCCCTCATCCCTCTGGATGAGGTGTCTCCGGTAACCCATTTAAGGGCATCAACAACATTACTCTTTCCGCAGCCGTTGGGACCTACTATACAGTTAATACCCTTTGAAAATCTGATTTCCGTTTCATCAGCAAAGGATTTAAACCCTTTAAGAGTAAGAGATTTTATGTGCATTTTTCCTCCGGGTTTTACCTGTCCCGATAATTATAGCAGAGGAGGGAGTTTCCCTCCTCCAAAATTTAATCTTCAAGAGTTGACAGGTCACCCGGATCCATTCCAAGCTCTTTAGCTTTAAGAACCCGACGCATTATCTTTCCACTGCGTGTTTTTGGAAGTTTATCAACAAACTCTATTTCAGACGGAACAGCAAGAGCTCCAAGTTCTGTTCTAACATGCTTTTTAAGAGAGTTAACAAGCTCTTCCGATGGTGATTCTCCCTCCTTTAAAATAACGAAAGCTTTAATCCTTTCCCCTTTTACAGGGTCAGGTTTTCCTATTACAGCAGCTTCAGCAACTGATGGGTGGGAAACAAGGGCTGACTCAACTTCCATAGTTCCAATTCTGTGACCGGAAACATTTATAACATCATCAGCCCTTCCAAGAATCATGATATAACCATCTTCATCCTTTGTAGCCACATCTCCTGCAAAGTAGCAACCGGGAATAGTATTCCAGTAACTTTCATACTTCTCTTTATTTTTATGAATGGTTCTCATCATTGAAGGCCATGGATTTCTAACAACAAGAAATCCTCCCTTGTTTGGTTCTACAGGATTTCCTTCCTTATCAACAACATCTGCTACAACACCTGGAACAGGCTTTCCAGCCCTTCCCGGTTTCATAGGAAGACCGTCTATGGTTGTTATCATCACAGCACCTGTTTCTGTCTGCCACCATGTATCAACTATCGGACATCTCTCCTTGCCGATAACTCTGAAATACCACATCCATGCTTCAGGATTTATAGGTTCACCAACAGAACCAAGAAGTCTTAAGGAAGAAAGGTCATACTTTTCCGGCCAGTGCTCGCCAGCCCTCATAAACATTCTTATGGCTGTCGGTGCTGTATAAAAAATTGTTACGCCATACTTTTCTATCAAACTCCACCATCTACCAAAATCAGGATAGTTTGGTGCTCCTTCAGCAAGAACCTGAGTAGCACCTGCTACAAGAGGACCATAAACTATATAGCTGTGACCTGTAATCCATCCCGGATCAGCAGTACACCAATAGATATCATCCTCTTTAAGGTCAAAAACGGTCTTCATTGAGTAGTAAGTCCCAACCATATAACCACCAGTAGTGTGGATAACCCCCTTAGGCTTTCCGGTAGAACCTGAAGTGTAAAGCATAAAAAGTGGATCTTCAGAATCCATAACTTCAGGCTCACAATAGGTATCAGCATCTTTAATAAATTCATAAAAATCAATTTCCTTCTCGCCTATAAGATCAACTTTTGGCTTAAGTCTTCTTAAAACTACCACTTTCTCAACATTATCAAGTCCTCTTACAGCTTCATCAACTATCTGCTTTAAAGGGATAGCCCTTCCCCTTCTTATGGTCATATCAGCAGTTATCACCATCTTCGCCTGAGCATCCTCTATTCTGTGTCTTAAAGCGGGAACACTGAATCCAGCATACACAACAGAATGAACAGCACCAATCCTTGCACAGGCAAGCATAGCAGCCACCTGCTCAACAACGAGGGGCATATAGATAACCACTCTGTCTCCTTTTTTTATACCAGCATTCTTAAGAGCATTTGCAAGTTTATTTACCAGTGTATAAAGGCTACCGTAGGTTACAACCTTCTCATTACCGAACTCATCTTCCCAGAAAAAAGCAACTTTATTCTTTCTTCCATTTTTAACGTGTCTATCAAGGGCGTTTACTGTTATGTTTGTTTTTCCGTTAACAAACCATTTTGCATAAGGAAGATTCCACTCAAGAACCTTGTCCCACTTCTCATACCAGAAAAGCTCATCTGCTACTTTAGCCCAGAACTCTTCAGGATTGTCAAGAAATTTCTTATACTCTTCTTCATAGTTTTTTACATTTGCATTTCTTACAAACTCTTCTGGAGGCTTAATAATAGTGCCAAGATGCAATAGGCTATCAAGCTTTTCTTCGCTCATAGTATACCCTCCTTTCCATAATTTACATAAATTTTACAAGAAATTTAAACCAATTTCTACTATTAGGAGTTTATTATGAAAACAATACTTATTACAGGCAGTGCAGGGTTTATCGGATTCAGAACTACACAGCTACTTCTTGAAAAGGGGTATGATGTTATCGGTATAGACAATATGAATAACTATTATGATGTAAAACTCAAAGAGTACAGACTAAAAGAGCTTACAAAGTACCAAAATTTCAAATTTTTCAAAGTTGATATAGAAAACCTTGAAGCTCTTGAAATTCTTTTTAAGGAATATCCTTTTGACGGTGTTATAAATCTTGCTGCAAGAGCCGGAGTAAGATACAGTATTGAAAATCCTTTTATTTACATTACAACAAACATATTAGGGACAACTAACCTTCTCGAGCTTTCAAAAAAATACGGTATTAGAAAATTTGTACTTGCATCAACATCATCCCTTTATGCCGGGCAAAAAATGCCTTTCAAAGAGAACTTACCTGTTAATACCCCAATATCCCCGTATGCTGCGAGTAAAAAAGGCGCGGAAGCCGTAGCATATACATACCACTATCTATACAACATTGACATTTCAGTCTTAAGATACTTTACAGTTTACGGTCCAGCAGGAAGACCAGATATGAGTATCTTTAGATTCATCAAGTGGATAGATGAAGAGAAACCTGTTGTGATTTATGGAGATGGTACACAGGAAAGGGATTTTACATATGTTGACGACATTGCGAAAGGAACCACAAAAGCACTTGAAACAGAAACAGGATATGAAATCATAAATCTTGGAGGCAACAAACCTTACAAACTAAAACGGGTGATAGAATTGATAGAACAGTATCTTGGAAAAAAGGCTAAAATAATCCACAAAGACTTTCATAAAGCAGACATGAGAGCAACGTGGGCAGATATTGAAAAGGCAAAAAAACTGCTGAAATGGGAACCAAAAATCCCACTTGAGGAAGGTATAAAGAAAACAGTAAACTGGCATATAGAAAATAGAGAACTTATAAAAGAAATTCTTGTATAATTTTATGTAATGTAATCATAGCTTTGAAAATTAAACGAGGAAAGAATTGAATATTAGAGGAAAAGGTTTTGCATTCTTTATAATAACCTTTTACATACTACTTACCATTATTAGACCTTCTTTAGCCACAGCTAAAGAAACTCCATACTACACTATTCAGCTTGCAAACACCAAAAGCTTTAATGAAGCAAAATCAATATTTGAAAAAGTAAAACATCTAAAAGATTCACGAATTGATAAAGTAAAGACAAGATACAAAGTAAGAGTAGGACTTTTTAAAACAAGAAAAGAGGCTCAGGAATTTTTAAAAAATCACCCGGAAATCAAGAAAATATCTCCCACTGCTTACATAACCCTTAACTATTACAACCCAAAAAGAACAATCTTAAAAGGCTATTCAAAGAAAAAAGATATAGCAAAAGAAGCAGCAAAGATAAACACAGAAAATAAGACCAAAAAAGAAGTACCCCCTGTTAAAATAAAAACACCAGCAAAACAGAACACCATCTCTATAAACAATACAACTCTTCAAAAAAATCACAGGGAAAGCAACTATATTGAAATAAGAATTAAAAAAGAACTTTTCAAGACAGCAGGACTTTTAGTAATAGGACTTATACTTGGACTCATTCTGTTTCTAATTAGAAAAAAATTGACAAAAAAGGAAAAAGAGCTACCCGAAGATAACAAAAAACCAAAGGAAAATACTCCAAGTATTATTTTTCATAAATTAAGAGATAGTTACTACTCTTTCTTAAAACGTTTACCGCTTAAAACATCCCATAAAATAGTTGAATATCACTACCGGAAATCAGGAGATTTCCGGTCTTTAATACTTTTAAAACTTCAAGAGCAGGATTTTAATTTTATACTAAAAGAAACTCCTTCTTACCTCCTTAAAAATCCCGATGATATACTGGTGTGGAAAATATACATTGAAGTTCTCGGACAGCTTGGCATATACGATGAAGCAGCAAATGCCTGTGAAAAATTGGCTGAAATACTGAAAAAAAATGCAAGACCAGAAGCCGCTGAAAATTACACAAAAAAAGCACAGGAATACAGACAAAAGGCCCTTAAACTGGCTGAAAATCTATAGAAAAAAGAGATTGATAATCATCTTTAATTTTCACTCTCATAGGTGCACCCATATAAAAAGATTGCCAGTTAAGATTTACCCCTTCAGCCACACCAAAAGTCCCTCTTCTACCTTTAAAACTTATAAACTTCACTTCAGAACCTACTGGAACAGTTATTTTTTTTCTATTTGAAACAAGAATGTTCCTTCCGTTTATATCTATTAAAACCTGAACATTCGGTTTTTTCTCCACTTCCTGCAAAAAATCATCATAAATAACCTTAAATGAAGGAGCTATTTTAACTGAAAATAGCTCAAAAAATTTCTCCAGCATCAAAAGATGAAATTTAACCTTCTCTTTAAGAGAAGGAAGTTGTTTGGAAACTTCAAGACAGAAAGCAGGAACATTACACCGCGACAAACAGTAATAGGTAAGTGATCTTCTTTGCTCCTTATGTTTTGTATCTTTTTGAAAAGTTCTTGTGGAAAACACGGGAAACTTCCAGTCTTTACGTTTGACAAATTTATTAACATAAGAGGTAACTTTATATGCAACATCATAAAGGTTGAAAGTTTTATAAACTTTTTCATCAATTACTATACACTGACCCCAGGCGTTTTTGTTAAGAATATGAAAACCGTACCCATCATGCAAAGACAAAACAACATCCGGTTTAATCTCCTTTACAAGTTCCTTTATTTTATTAACGTAAGGAAAATCGGGATCTTTAGGAGATATGTATGAAAACTTCCTATTCATATCTCCGTTGTATCCTCTTTTAAAAGCCAAAATAGAAACAAAATTGCTTCTTGGAACGAGAAAAAGCTCTCCTTTTAAAACAGAAACTTCTGAAAGAACATCCACAGCTTTATAGGCTCCCGGCTCATTACCGTGAATACCACCTATAACAAGTATTCTTCCTCCCTTCTCATTTCCCAATTTATGAAATATCTCCATAGGCTTTTTCGGAAATACATAGTGAATTCTGTTCTTTCTTCCCGCTGCAATTACGTTCCCTGAAAAAGGAAGAAGAGAGGAAACTGCAATACTTTTAAGTGCTGATTTTATAAACTCTCTTCTCCTAATATTTTCCATTCTTTCCCCTCTTTTGTTATATATAAGAGTTTTCTCCCCTTCCAGTTGTAATTATTTGACCTGTAATCCATATCAAACGTAATTAAATATAGCCTGCCAAATTTTAACAATCTACCATCTTTTGCTATAGAAAGTTTTGAAATCTTAATTTTTATCCACTTTTTCTTTTCTGTAATACGCTTTTTATACTCTTTCCACGAATTAATATTGCTATACTTTTGAGAAACGAAATTTTTGGAGTAAAAGCTAAAATAAGAATCTATATCTTTCGGGGAATTTTCCCACGCTGTTTTCCATTTATAAACAAAATCTACCAGAGAGTTTCTCTCTTTTATAAAGGAATCGATAGAAGCCTTACTTAACCTATCCACTATAACTACAGGTGTTTGACCAGGTACAATGAATCTCTTTAATTCTCTTAAATCTGAGTTCTTCAAAACTATACATCCATTTGTGCTGTGAGAAGGGCGATAATCTCCTTCCATTCCGTGAATCCATATCCCATGACCGTTCCGCTTCAATATTTTTCTATCTATCAAGTTTGGATAGTTTAAAACATAAGCTCCTATCCCATAAAATGGAGGCAAATTACTCTTCCAGTAAAGTGGAATATATATCCCTTCCGGCGTTCTCTGGTCTCCCTCTTTTAACTTATCCCCGAATCTTTTACCTGTTATACAGTTAAATGTTTTCAACACCACAGGGATACCGTTTTTTTCAACAACCACATAGAGCTTCTCTTTTACTTTGTCCACAACAACAGCACTAAATTTTTCTGGAAGATATACAACATTGTCCAATATCTGTTGTCCTGCAAGAACACGTGCATCACTTAATTTATCCTGATAAAGAAGCAGCAAAATCTCAACAACTTTTTTATCTTCCTGAGAGAGATTTTTTTCCATGTAATAAGCTTTATCTATCTCCCCCTGCTTTATAGCTTTAATAACATCTGTGAGTGTAGTTGCAGATACATTAAACGTAGAAAGTAAAACAACCAAAATAACCAAAAACTTTCGCCTCACATAACCTCCTATAAACGAACATATAAATTAAGAGAAATTATACATCATCCAATAAATTGACAGTAAGGTTATCTAAAAGATAAAATAGCAACAGAAAAGCCAAAATGGAATAGGGGTAAACATTTAAAATGAGATTTTTTCAAAGGAGTATTGCAGTTTTAAGTATAACCACAATCAGTATGATTGGTAGTATTGCTATTAATAGTTATGCTGAGACAACTTTATTGAAAGAAGAATTAAAAATAAAAGGATATTTGTTTTCTTTTAGATTAAAAAGTTTTAAAAAAACAGAAGATGCTTTTAACTTTATAAAAAAGCTGCCCTTTGAAGTAAGAAAGAGCTGCTTTATATTTGAAAACACCAGCGGAGAATTTGAAGTAAGATGCTTCCTCTTTAAAAGTAAGAAAGCCCTGAATGCAAAGCGGAAACTTCTTGAAAAGTTTAGATTAAACTACAAAGAAGTTAAAACCCCAGATATTTTTCTTTATTCATACCAATTAATAACTACCAGCGATAAAAAGAGAGCAGAGAAATTTTTAAACAGTTTACCTGAAGTATTAAGAAAACAGGCTTCCATATATAAAACCGATAGTGGCTTTTACACTGTAAGAATCTTTTTAAGCGAAACACCTAAAGAAGTAAAGAAAAAAATAAAGCTGTTTGCAAATCTCATTAAAAGATATAAAGGCACAATAGTTCCAACATCCCCTATAAAAGTAAGAAAAAAACCTCCAGCACAAAAACAGTATAAAGAGAAAACCACTCCAAAAGAAGAAACAAAGCAAATAGTAGTAATTAAAAAGAAAAGCAATAAAACCGCAGAAGTTGTAATAAAAGCATTCCCTACAATGGTAGCAACACCTGAAGAAAGAAGAAAAAAAACACTGAAGCTAAAACCTTTAAGTGAAAAAGAAATAAAATCTGAAGAAATTTCTTTCATTAAAAAGCAGAAAGAGGAAGAAAAAGTCCTGAAAAAGAAACTCAAAATGATAATAGAAGAATCTCAGAAGCTTAAACGCAAAGAAAAGGAAAAGAAGAAAACAGAAATATTAACTAAAAAAGAAAAAAAAGTAAAAATAGTTATCCCCAAAAAAGAGCCCTTTAAAACCGGAGAAATAAAATTCAAACCTATATTTCCACAAATAGACAGAAATATACTTTTTTCTGCATACTGGAATTACGGAACAAACATAAAGGACGGAACCTCCTCTTCTTTTATAAACGAAGGCTACTCTCTATCTTTACCAGGCGAGATAACAGATGGAATAAAATATTCCTTTTCTCTTACTTACTCTAAATTTTATCCCGATGATAACACATGGCAGTCAACAGTAAGACCATATTTAAGCACAAGACTGAGTAACGATATATTTACTCTTTCCTCTTCCGTCGGACTGACCAAAACCGAAAGTTCAGAGGGACGAAACGATAAAGCAACAAACTACAATGTAAACTTTTCATCAGGATGGAATCCTAAATATCCCTATTTATCAATAAATTTAAGCAAGAACAAAAGCCTATCCAACACCACAGACTCTGAAAGTAACAGTCAAAGAGTTTCTACAGGATACACATACAAAAACAGAATAGGAATCACCTACTCATTCTCCCATTCTAAGAACACCGACTACATAAGGGACACTTTTAATGAAAACACAAATCACAACATCGGTATATTTGGAAAACGCTCTTTTCTAAACGGTAAAGTATTTGTTTCTGTATCTGAAAACCTTTATTTTTCAAACAACCGTTATTCAGTTAAAATTGTTGAAGGAAACTACTACTCAAAAATAATAGACGTATCAGGTTTAAGCGGTGTAGATTCAACTCCTATAACAAGTTCCTTAACCCCCAATGCCCTTCTTACAGACGGTGATTACAACACATCAGCTGGAGTTAATCTCCAAACCCCGTATGAAAATATCGCAATAGAAACAAATTACAACCCTGTAGATATGATTCTTGTCTATATTGGAGGAAATCTCACAGATACAGATATCTCCACATTTGTTTGGGATATTTATACAAGTAATGACGGGAACGTATGGACACTCATATCAACAAACGCTCCTTTCACTTATGACAACCAGACAAAAATCATTCAATTTTTACTTCCAACAACAATAACCACAAACTATATAAAGCTTGTATTGAAAATAACTGCTGCTGCAAACACAGGATATGTAACAGAAATTGAGGCATACAAAAAAACAACAGCTATAAACACTGATACTGTGGAAAGCTCCACTTATGGAGACACAACAAGAGCCAATATTAGACTGCAGCTACCTTATAAACTTGCCTACTTCTTAAACTACGAAAGGACATCAAGAGAAGGAGAAGAGTTTACATCAAAAATAACAAACAATCTTTCAAGAAACTGGAAATACAGATATTATCTTATAAACGCTGGAATCAGCAGAACAGACAGCTTTATGAAAGACCAGGAAAAAAGAACCTCTCAATCGGTAAATTTAAATCTTAAAGCCACTCCCCTTCACACACTTTCATGGAGAGCTGGAGCAAGTTATACAGAAAACTTTATCGGTTCTGAAAAAACAACATCGGCTATAACTTTAACTTCCGGTGTAAATGCAAGGCTTTTCACAGGCCTCAACACAGAAATTTCAGGAACAGCTACACATGCAACAAATGAGATAACAGGAACTTCAGACACAGCATATAGCCTAAGAGTAAGTGCCAATGCAAAACTCTATCCCACATTAAGTGCATCTGCATCGGTGCAACATAACGTTGCAACTGAAACAACAGATATTATATCTCTATCATCCACATGGACACCCTCAGATATACTAAGACTTACAGTTTCTCAAGGTTTTGTTTTGATAACAAATGGGGAAAACACTTCAAGTACAAGTGCTAATATCTCCATTGTTCCAAGAGGTGGAGATATCAAATATAACTTTGGGATTAGCTCTTCAAACGGAAACACCAACTACAGAGGAAGTATCTACTGGCAGATCAGTGACTATTTTGTAACAAACGGATATGTTAAGTATGAAGATTCTTCAAAAACAACAACTGCAGGAGTTAATCTAAACGCAAGATGGTAAAAGTTGAAAACGCAAGGCTTTTAGCCCTGCGTGGAAAGCTCTTTTTCAAGCTGTGCAACAGCTTTGGCAATTCTTGACATTCTTCTTGCAGCCTCGTTTTTATGAATAACACCCCTTGCTGCAGCCCTTTCAATATATTTCATAGCCACTTTCAACTGCTCTTTTGCAAGCTCAAGGTTTTTCTCTTCAACAGCTGCTAAAACTTTCTTTGACTCTGTTTTAAGTCTTCTAATATAGTATCTATTTCTTTGCCTTCTCTTCACATTCTGACGAAGACGTTTCTTGGCTGACTTAATATTTGGCATTAAAACCACCTCCTCACAATTAAGGTTTAAGTTGCAGTGTCAAAGTTTATAGCAAAAAGACCTACTTTTCAACCTCACTATATTCCTTTTAAAGTTTTTTTACAATTTCAAACTCCGCCTTCCTCCCTTCAATATCAACAGCCACAAGCTTTACAAGAACTCTATCTCCTATCCTGAAAATCGTTCTTGTTCGCTCTCCTATCAAACAGTACTGTTTTGGAATACACAGATAATAGTCATTTTTTAAAGCGGAAACATGAACAAAACCAGGTATTAAAGACTCAACTGTCTCCACAAAAAGCCCCTGCTCATTAACACCTGTTATTATACCTTCAAAAACTTCTCCTATATGCTTTGCAGCATATTGCAACTGTTTCAACTGAACCACATCCCTTTCTGCTTCATCAGCGTTTATAGACCGCTCTGTTATATGTTTACAAACCTTTTCAAGTTTCTCTTCCCACAAAGGGATATTGTCAGCATTAAACTCACCCTTAAGGGCCATCTTTAAAAGTCTGTGAAGCTGAAGATCTGCATACCTTCTAATAGGAGAAGTAAAGTGAGTGTAGCAGGTAGATGCAAGACCGAAATGTCCAATGTTATCAGGCGAATACTTTGCTCTTGCCATTGTCCTAAGCATAAGATAATTAACAAGTTTCTCTTCAGGTTTCCCTTCCACCTGCTCAAGAATTTTCTGGAGAATTTTCGGCTGAATGTCGTTTTTTATGTTAGGAGTCCTGACTCCTAAAGACCTTACAAAGTTTAAAAACTCAGACAATTTCTCCCTGTCCGGAGATTCATGAACTCTGTACACAGACGGATAATCAGCCCAGAACATAAACTCAGCAACCGTTTCATTGGCAACAATCATAAACTCCTCTATAAGCCTGTGGGACCACAACCTGTCAGCTTTATATATATCTACAGGCTCTCCTTCCATATTAAGAACAACAACCGGTTCAGGAAGGTCAAAATCTATACTTCCCCTTTTATGTCTCTTTTTATAAAGTATTTGAGCAAGTTCATACATACTGCTTAAAGATTCCACAACGTGAGGGAACTTTTTCCTGGCTTCTTCATCTCCATCAATTATCCTTTGAGCAATGATGTAGGTAAGTCTCGCTTTGCTGTGAATAACACTTTCATAAATCTTATAATCAACAACATTCCCGTGCTTATTTATAATCATCTCACAGGTAAATGTGAGTCTGTCCACAGCAGGATTTAAAGAACATATACCGTTTGAAAGCCTTTCTGGAAGCATCGGAATACATCTATCTGGAAAATAAACACTTGTTCCGCGGCTGTAAGCTTCTCTGTCAAGAGCAGAACCTGGTTTTACATAGTGGGTAACATCCGCTATATGAACAAAAAGCTTATAATTTCCATCTGGAAGCTTCTCTATAGCCACAGCATCATCAAAATCTCTTGCCGTTTCACCATCTATAGTAAATGTTAACTGTTCTCTTAAGTCAACCCTTCCTTTTAAGTCTTCCTCTTTAACTTCTATAGGTATTCTATCCGCTTCCTCCAGAACTTCAGGTGGAAATTCTACCGGAAGATCATACTTTCTTATTATCAGCTCTATATCAAGCTTGGGGCCTTCCTTACCTAAATTCTCAACCACTTTACCAACAGGAGACCGCGTTTCTGAAGGGTAGGAAACTATCTCCGCAACAACATAATCCCCATCCTCAACTTTATCAAAATCTTCAGATGTAAGAACAACATCATACCTAACCCTTTTATCCTCAGGAACGACAAAGGCATGTTTTTTAAACTTCTCAACCCTACCAACCACTTTTCTAACAGCCCTTTCAACTACCGAAACTATTTTTCCCTCTTTTTTCCCATCCTTTGTTTCCTTAACAATCTGAACAGCAACAATATCACCGTTCATAGCTCCGGCCATATTTCTGCCGGGAACAAAAATTCCCTTTCCGCCGTTTAAAGGATCAACAAATCCAAAACCATTTCTATACACACAAAGCTTTCCTACCATAAGGTTGAGCTTTTCAGGAAGGGCATACTTTGCACCTTTCAGCTTTACAACTTTCCCTTCTTTAGCCATCTCCTTAAGCTTTTCTCTTAAAAGCTCTCTACTTTCAGGGGGAATACCTAAAAACTTGGCAATCTCCCTCGCTTTAAGAGGTTTATTAAGTTTATGTAAAGCTTCAAATATCATATCTTCTCTAATTTCCATGTAGTTTCCTCCTCAATCCGGTTTCAAAACCTCTTTCTCTATTTTTTCATCATCAATCTTCTTCTCACACGGAACCGTTGCAAGAAGTATAAGAAACTCTTTATTTCCCTTGGGCCCTCTTGGAGACGAAAGAACAAGGTCAGCGGGATAAAGCCCTATCTCTTTTGAAAAATCAACTATCTTCTTTATCGCCTTTCTATGAAGTTGGGGATCTTTTATAACACCCTTTCCCCTATCCACCTCCTTTTTTGAAAGCTCAAACTGAGGCTTTATAAGGGCAATTATCAATCCATTATCTTTTAAAAATTGTTTAACAACAGGTAAAATCTTCGTAAGTGAAATAAAGGAAACATCAATCACAACAAGGTCAACCTTTTCAGGTATCTCTTTTTCTGTTAAATATCTCGCATTAAACTGCTCCATTAACACAACTCTATCATCATTTCTTAACTTCCAGTCAAGCTGCCCCCTGCCAACATCAACAGCGTAAACCTTTTTTGCGCCCTTTTTAAGAAGGCAATCGGTAAATCCGCCTGTTGAAGCCCCAACATCAAGACACACAAAACCTTCAGGGTTTATATCAAATGTGTTAAGTGCCGTTTCAAGCTTTAATCCTCCCCTTGAAACATAAGGAATATCTCCCCCTTTTAGCTCTATACTGGCTTCACAATTTACCTTAACACCGCATTTGTCCACAATCTCACCGTCAACCTTAACTTTTCCAGCCATTATAAGAGCTTTTGCCCTTTCCCTACTTTTTACAATTCCCCTATCAACAAGAAGTTTATCAAGCCTTTCCTTTTTCATAGAACTTTCACCACTCTGGTATATAAAAACATTCCAAAAACCGTAGCACAAAGACAGAGAAAAACGTTTAAAAGAATATTTAAAACAGCCTGAACAACCAATCCTTCCTGAAAAAGTGAAACAGTTTCATAACTAAATGAAGAAAAGGTTGTTAAAGCCCCCAGAAAACCGGTAATAAAAAATCCCTTCCATTCAGGTGCTATTAAATCCTGGAACAGCATGGCCAAAATCCCTATAATAAAACTACCCAGAACATTTACAGTAAGAGTTCCAACCGGAAACATTCCGCCAGCCGCCCGCTGCACAGCACCTGCAATAAGAAAACGACAGATAGCACCTATAAATCCGCCAGCTCCGATATAAAAAAGAATCATTTTATTTCAACCTCTTCAAGCAGTTTATCTGTTATAACTTCTATAGCTCTCTGCCTTGCCTGGTCAAAGTCTATGTTGTCTATTATAGGTATATTGTTCTCTTTAGCAACAGAATAAAGATAATCCTGAATTAAGCGGATTGACTTAAAATTCTTCAGATATTTCTTACTGGTTCTCTGAGAAATCTTCTCTCTGGTTTTAAACCTGCTTTTATGAATCTCCTCATCAAGAGTGGTAATAAGAATAGGGATAAGATGAGCTTTCTTTGCCTCTGAACCATCGGTTAAAGCTCCGGGAATAAGATGAATACCCTCAACTATAAGGCTAACATTTTCTTTTATAGCTCTACCAACAACTGCCTGAACACCTGTAAGCACTTTTTCAGACTGGTCAAGAAAGCCATAAATTATCTTCTCCTTTTTCGGCATACTTCCAAACTTATAAATAACCTTTCCAGCCTCATAACTTGAAACGTGAATGGAAGGAACAAGCTCCCTTGAAATCATCTTTCTCATAACTTCCCTGACAGCATCTGTTGAAACCATTCTGTTTATGTCAAAGATTGTTGCAAGCTCAGCAGCAAGTTTTGATTTGCCAACTCCTGTAGCTCCTGATATCAAAATAATTATTGGTTTTTTAAAGTTTTTTATCTTCCGCCACACTATATAACGGGCAGCCATCTCCTTTCCGTAACGCTCTGTAAGTATCCGTTCAACAAACTTTCTTATATCACTTCTTTTAACAGTCTGTTTTCCTGCAAGTCTTAAAGCTTTTTCAACACTTCTTGCTATCTGAAAAGCTTCTGAAGGTTCAAGCCCGGCACTACGAATGGAGTTGGCAAGTATCCCTTTGGAAAAAGGAACTGAAGTTCTTCCATCATCTTCCTCAACCAGAATCTCCTTATTCTTTATATAGTTTTTATACTTCCGCCCTATCTCCTTCCCAAACCTTTTTTTAAGCTCTTTATAAACTCTATCTGAAAGTTCTGATAAGGTTATTTCATCCTTAAAGCTTTTGGCTATTTTATCTGCAATTTGATACGCATCATCTATACAAAGACCTACTTTCATCAAAGACTTAACAAGTACGCCCCTTGAAAAAGGATATTTTTCCCCTGCTTCATCAATAACATACTTTCTTTTTTTCTTCACACACCCTCCAAATTCATCTCCCAGCTTTATTGTAATATTTTTTCATTTTATTTAAATGTTCTCTATAAGTTTTTGAAAAAATATGCCGACCGTTAACAGCAAAAAAATACAGATAATCTGTCTTTTCTGGAAACATAGCTGCTACAATTGAATCAATACCGGGATTGCAGATAGGTGTCGGTGGTAAGCCTTTATAAATATAGGTATTATAAACAGACCTGCTTTTTCTAATATCACTACCTTTTAAAGTATCAAGTTTCTTCCCTTCCATTCTATAACCGTATATGACAGTTGGATCACACTGAAGTGGCATACCTTTTATAAGGCGTCTGTATATAATTCCTGCTATTTTTGGTCTTTCCTCTTTCAAGGCGGTTTCTCTCTCAACAATAGATGCAACATTCACTATTTTCTCAATTGTAACGTTCCCTAACGCTTTTTTCACAATTTTCGGCGGCGAATAGTTTTTAAATAAAGGAATTACTCTCTTTTCAAAATTCCTATACATCACTTTTATCACTGCCTCACAGGACTCTCTTTCGGCAAAGTAATAGGTGTCTGGAAAAAGAAACCCCTCCAAACTTTCCGATTTTATGCCAAAAGTTTCTACGAAAGTTTTATTAAACGCAAGTTTTAAAAATCTATCTTCACTACAAAATCCTTTCTCCTCCACCACATTTGCAATATCAAAAACGCTATATCCTTCGGGAATTGTAATTTTCACAAGTGTTAATTGACCTTTTCTCAAAATATCAATAACATCTTTATCCGAATATGCCCCATTTATTCTGTATTTCCCGGCTTTAAATTTAATATCTTCAAACCTTACAACTATATCGGTAAAAATAGAACCTGAAAATCCCCCTTCCTCCTTAAGTTTTTTAATAACAAAACCAACAGTTTCTCCCTCTTTTACTTCAAATTCAAGATTGATGTTCCTTTTTTTGTAAAAAGAGCTTAAATCAACAATTAAAAATGCAAGAAAAACAAAAAGAATAGAAACAGTAAGTTTTTTCAAGTTTTAACCTCTTTTTCTCAAAACACTTACAACATAGAAGAATCTCTGGAAAGCTGTAAAATTGGAAAGAACTGCAAGAACAACAAGCATGTAGTCTACAAATCCAAAAAATAGAGCAAAAAGGATTATAAAAAATCTTTCTGGTCTCTCCAGTAAACCAACTTTACACTCAACACCTAAAGATTCAGCCCTGGCCTTTGCATAACTTGTAGCAAAAGAACCCACAATTGAAAAGAGAGAAAGAAATGCCATCACAATGTCCATCTTTTCAAACGCAAAAAGCACAAACCCGGCAAGGGGAAAAAAATCTGCATATCTGTCAAAGAATGAATCCATAAAGGCACCTGCAGCGGTAACCCTTCCCTTAACCCTTGCAAGAATACCATCAAGCATATCACAGGCACCGGCAAAAAGGAAAATGATACCTGCAACAAAAAACATCTCTTTGTAAATCAATACACCGGTTATCAGAGAAAGAAAAAAACCTAAAATTGTAAGGATATCCGGTGTTATGCCGATAGTATCAAAAGCTTCAGCTAACGGAGTAAAAAATTTTTGAACTTTTACTTTTAAATTTGAAGAACTTATCATATCTTCCGCCTGAAGAAAGTTTTTGAAATTATACCCTTTCAGGGGAAGAGATGACGATGCCTTCGGTAATCACCTTGAAAATAATATCCTCTACACAGCTGACATCGTGATCAATACTACCCTTTGCTTCAGAATATACAAGATTCCTTATAGCCCCCGAAACTATCAGCATAACGATCTTACTATCAAAATTTTTAAAAACACCCTCTTCTTTGCCTCTATCAAGTATCTTCGCAAGCTCCGAAACAAAGTTGTCATACCATGAAGAAAGCCCAAACTTCTCAAGATCAGCAACAGAAAGACTGCCAATATCTTGAAGGAAAAACTTAAAAAAGTCTTTATTCTCTTCAAAAAACGAAAACGCCTCGTGAATATATGATTTAAGAGCTTCAATTGGAGATTTATTTGAAATAGCTGAAAAGATCCTTTTCTCCATCTCAAACAGCTTTAACCTTACAACTTCACGATAAAGTTCCTCTTTACTTTTGAAAAACTTGTAAATTGTCCCGACAGCCACTCCCGCCTCAAACGCTATCATCGCAACCTTTGCCTCATGATAACCGTATCGGGAAAAGATCTTCTCAGCCGCCCTTAAAATTGAATCTTTCACCTGCTTATCTCCTGTTTCAGGTTCCATTAAAAATAAATTATACCTGAAACAGGCTTATTTCACATCTACCTTTCCAAGCTCACAGGAACGGCAAACAACTATACAACCACTTTCTTCAACAATTACCTCAAACAGATCATCGCCAAACGCAGGAGCATATCCCAGAAATCTTACTATGTAGCCTGTGTCCCCCTTTCTGGCAATAATATCTCCCCTTCTCATCCACGGATATGTTCCATCATTTTTAATATCTTTCAAAAACTTAACTGCATCCCCCGGAGAAAATCCAACAAGGACAGAAAGTATGTCGTAAGGATCTTTTTCCATGATAACCCCCTCTAAAACGAAACACCTGTCAAACTTTCAAGCCTATTTTTTAACCTCTTTATAACCCTATCGTCAGGATCAAACTCAAGAATCTTATTCATATAAACTAAACTTTCCAGAAACTTTCCAAGTTTCATTTTTACAATAGCGAGTTCTCTAACAGCCTGAAAAAATTTGGTTTCCTCATAGCTAAAGGAAAGAAACGAAACGTCAGAAATTGAAGGCTTTCCCCACCTCTTTAAAAAAAGGTTCAAAGCCTTTTCAAGATAATCTTCCGCCTTTTCAAGCTCCCCCTTATAGGAATAAAATCTACCTGCAAAAACGAAAATTTCCGGCTCTTTTTCAGATTTTAAAAGCTCCTTTATTTCCTTCTCGTTTACCGTTTCAAATTCCATTTTACACCTCTTCAAGGGTTATACAATTTCTCGGACACACCTTTTCACACGCCTCACAACCTCTACAATCTCCATCATTTGCTATAGACATAACAGTCCTCGGGTCGTCATCCTCATTATCATCAATAAAGTAGGGCTCAAACACATCAGCAGGACATGCCTTATAGCACCTGGCACAACCCATACACTCATCCTGATCAAGGTCAACAATAAATCTCTGCACCCATTCTCCACCAGACTTTGTAACAGCAACACTCATATCTAAAACCTCCTTTTTCATAAACTGAAGGGGGATATTCCCCCCTTTTTAAACAGCCTCTTCGCCTCTTTTTCCGGTTCTTATCTGAATAGCTTCCTCTATTGGACAGATGAAAATTTTCCCGTCACCCATTTTACCTGTGTGATTTACTTTTATAATTACAGCTGCAACCTTTTCAGCATCAGCATACGTTGGAACAACAACAGAGATAAGCTTTTTTGGGAGCCAGGGAACAGGCCTTGTAATAGTACTATCAGATTCAAGGGCGTATTTCGGGTCTGTCGGAACAAGATGCTTTGCCGCAGTACAGTAAGTAGCTGCTATCTTATCCTTTTCGTCTGCAAGGTATGGGTCAACATCTATCATGTCACAGGTTAAACCGCCCTGCTTCCCTCTTCCTTCAACGGGAATTATTGTCATGGCAGGATACCCCGCCTCTTCAAGCGCCCTTTTAGTTTCAGCAGCATAACCGGGACGAATAACAGCTATAACCTCTTTCATTTCCTTCCTCCTTAAAGCTCTTTCTTACCAGAACTAACAGTGTAAACGGTATCAACAGGTGCTATGAAAATCTTTCCATCTCCCGGCTTCCCTGTTCTTGCCTTTTCCATTATGATGTCACACACCTTCTCCACATCTTCATCCCTTACAACAATCATAATCAGAAGCTTTGGAAGTTCATCGTAAACCATACCTTCTGCCACAAGTCCTTTCTGCTTTCCCCTTCCATGAACAGGAATCTTTGTTGCTGCTGCAAAACCTGCCGCCTCAAGGGCAAACATTACGTCATTCTCTTTCTCCCTTCTGATAATAGCCTTCACCATCTTCATCCTCTTTACCTCCTCATCTTTATTTGTCAAAGTGTGTTAAGCTCTTCTTCCTCAAGAATTTTCTTTATCATCGGCGGGGGATTTGTCCTGAGATGTTCAATCAGTTCCTCAAGCATCTCCCCTATCTCCCTTTCATGCCTCATCCAGACGGTAAAAATACCTCTGTTTAAAAGCCTCGCTTTTGAGGTTCTTGGAATGTGAGAACAGAAAACCATCTTGCAATCTGAAATCGCATCTATCCTTACATCTATCTCGTCAGAATCAAGCACAACTTTCACCTGTTCAGGCTCCCTAACCTCAACAAATTTCACTCCTTTAAGGGTTATATCGTAAATCATGAAATACTTTGATTTATTAAAATTTCCATCAACAAACTCCATCGTTTTGGTGCAAAGAGCTATCCTCATGGCCTCCCCCCTTTAACAACAAAAGGTTTTTCTATGTAGCGAGAAAGCATTTCGTTTGAAATTTCAAAAAGAAAATCGGTAATACCCCGATAACAAACTTTTCTTTTTTGCGAATACCCAACTCTGTCGTAAACAGGAAAATCAACCCTTATAAGAGGAATTCCTGACTTCTCCTCAACAAGATGAAGATGGCTGGAACCAAAAATTATGTGAGGATTTTCCTCCATACATAGATTTTCAAAATCTTCCATATCTCCAACAACGACCTTATCAGCCGGCACTTCTGAAAGCTCATCTCCATACTCTGAAGAAACTGCAGCTACAACTTTACCTCCCACAGAGTGTAAGAAATCGGAAATCTGATAAACAACTTCTGGAATACCTGCAACGCCGAACCTTTTACAGTTAAGATAAAAATGGGTATCTGCAAGAGCATCCTGCATAATCTCCCTGTCCCGTTTTATAGTTTCAGGAATAAATCCTTTTATGAGATAAAGAAGCTCTGCAAGTCTATCCACCTCTCTGAAATTTGAAAGGGAGGGAAAATGCTCAAAAGGAATCCCACATTTTTCTTTTAAAAGTTTTGCTGAAGTGATTGTGGAAGTTCCAACAGCTATTGTAAGAAAAGCACTACCAGCCCTTTCAAGCTCTTTTAGAGAAACTCCACCGATAGTATAGGGATAGTAAATGCCCTGATACATCTTTCCTATCAAGGAATCTGCTAAATCCGGTATCACAATAACATCAAAACCAAAAGATGAGATAAATCTCTTTATCTCATCAATATCTCCCGGTGTTAAGGAAGCACCACAAAGCAGTGTTATAAGATTTGGATCTTTCCTTTCAACGGGTTTAACAAAGTTATCTATTATGGCGTAAAGAGCTTTCTCAAATCCAAACTGAAGGCCTCCTTCAAAATCTGGAGTTGAAATGAAAAAAACAGGGAAAGATGCAAACTCTGGATTTTCAAGTTTAAACTCTTTTAATGAAGCTTCTACATCATCGCCGCGGCACTCAACCATTCCGGAAGTTAAAACAGCAATTATTTCAGGAACGGGATTACTATTCAAAAGATTCTTGATAGAAGCTTTCACAGTATCTGTTCCAAACACAACTTCAGTTTCCTGAAGGGCTGTATTTGTTATGGGAACAGGCTCTTTAAAGTGCTCTATCAGTATGGTTTTAGGATACGCAGAGCACCCTTGCGCTCCGTGAACAACAACCATAACGCCTTTAAGTCCGTAACAGCAGATAGCAGCACCTATGGAAGGGCTCTTTTTAAGAGAATTGACACTAACAGGTTTATCACTAAAAACCACCTCTGCCATCACTTCTCTCCCCAGACAGATATACACTCAGAAGTTCCGCAATCGTGCGGTTCTGCCTCTTTCAGTTCTCCGTTCATAAACTTTTCAAGGGCTTCCCCTACTGTTTGAACTCCTTTAACCTCATAAGGAGTAATTCCAAGGGACTTCATATAGTTAAATCCTGCAGTGGCAACATGATCAACAAGAACAGCATTAACCCCCTCTTTTGCAAGATGTTCTATCCTTTCCCTTCCTTTTACTTTTTCAACTTCACAGGGAGAGTAAAATATGACTGTAACTTTTCTTTTCTCCTGTGTATCAAAAATCAGATAACACGGTGCAAGCCCAAACTTATCAAAAAACTGCGACTTAAGGGTTTCCCATTTTGAAGGAACTGCCACCTTCATCTTTCACCTCCGTTTAAATAGAAAGGTTTCTCTTTTAGATACCTCCACACAGGAGACGTTATTGTTATCTCAAGCTGCCTTCCAAACTCTATAAGTCCATCATAACCGGCGTAAGCGTAAAACCGCTCCTGGTTTATATGGAGGTAGGGGATTTTTGATTTAAGTGAGGGGTACATATTTCTACCGCCTGCTATAAGAACATCCGCTCCAAACTCAAAGCACAATTCATGCAGTTTTCTCGCACCTATCTGGCCAACAAGTCTTTCCTTTCCTATAAGCTTTTTTATCTTTTCCCTCTCTTCTGCAGTGCTTTTTCTCCCGCTGCTTAAAACAACCTCAATACCAAAATCCCTTAAAAGCTCTATTCCTGACCAGCTTTTGTGTCCCCCTGTATAAAGAACAGCTCTTTTTCCTTTTAAAACAGTCTTTAATCTTTCAAACTCCGGTTTTATCCTTTCGTTTTCCTCTTCAATAACTTTTTCAACCTTTTCCGATAATTTTTCACTTTTAAAAGCTTTTGCTATTTTTCTTAGTGAGTTTTCTATAGGTGTTTTTCCGTAAAATGAAACCTGAACGAAGGGAATTCCGTATCTTTCTTCCATATATTCTGCAAGGTTAATCATCGCCTGAGAACAGAAAACAACATTCAATTTTGCCCTGTGAGCGGTTGCAATCTCATCCATTCTCCCATCACCTGTAATGGTTGAAAGCACCCTTATCCCGCACTTTTTAAACAGCGGAAGAATATTAAAAAGGTCACCGGCTACGTTAAATTCTCCTATCAGGTTAATATCAAAGGGAGTTGTATAGTCTGGCTCCTTCTTTCCTATCACATAATCAAAAAGAACTTTTGCTGCAATTCTTGTGCCTAAATTTTTTGCACCTATAAAGCCTGGAGAATCAACGGGAATAACCGGTATTCCAAGTTCTTTTGATTTTCTATTACATAAATCAAAAATGTTCTCCCCTGTCATTGCGGGAATACAGGTGTTATAAACAAAAATACCTTTCGGTTTATAGTTTTTAAAAATGTATTCAATCCCCCTTTCAAGCTTTTCAAGGCTACCAAAAACTATCTCTTCATTTGTAAGATCAGTTGAAAAAGCATTTATATAAAGGTCACTGCCTGAACTTTTTGATTTTCTTCCCTCAAAACCGTTTACCGCACACCCTATAGCTCCATGGAAAAGGTGAGCCGCATCTGTTATTGGAACAAGCGTTATCTTCGCTCCGTCAAAAGCACACCCACCAGCGGCCTTTCCAGGAACAGGTTTTTTTGAAAGAACTTTCATTCCTACCTTTTCTCTCATCTTTATCCCCACTTAAGCATTAAAGAGATAAGGGGCAAAAGCCCCCGAATTATCTAAGTTTGTCAAAATTCACTTCAGGACAGATTCTGTCAAAATGGTCAAGAAGGGCATTGCCTATGAAAGTCACAAGATTGATGACCCCCTCATACCCCATTATCGGATAGCGGTGAAGATTGAATCTGTCCATTATAGGAAGCCCTATTCTTACAAGGGGAAGGTCAAACTCCCGTGCATAATACTTAAGATCACACGGCCCTATGAGAATATCCGGCTTCTCCTCATACATGAGAGAACGAAGTTGCCACAAATCCATTCCTGCATAAGCCTTACATCCTTTTCCAAATTCGGAGGAATCAAGAAGCGCCTGCATCTCTTTCTGCCACTTTTTGGTTCCGTTTGTGGAAACCACATAGTAAGGTTTAGCACCCATCTCAAGCAAGAACTTTGAAACACCGTAAACTATATCAGGGTCTCCAACCACAGCAGCTTTAACTCCGTGAAATCTCTGATAAGCATCTGTCATAGCATCAAGAGCTATTCCTCTCATCTCTTCTATTTCTGGCGGAATCTCCTTCCCTGTCATCTCAGAAACAGTCATAATAAACTTATCTGTAAACTCAACTCCTATAGGCATCTCCATAGCCTGTAAAGGTTGCTTCCACTTGTTCTTTATAAGCTTTGCGGTTTTCTTAAGGGAAAATTTCCCGATAATCACTGAACCCTTATTGTTAACAGCGTTTTTTACCTCTTCAAGAGGAGTTCCACCAGGATACATCTCAAACTTACCGAGGGGATAATCAAACGTCCTTGACCAGTCCGGAACAAACGTATAATCAACCCCCATTGTGTTAAGGAGCTTTTTAACTTCCTTTATATTGGCAGTGTAAGGGTCAAATCCTGGAATCACATTTATCTTTTCGGTTTTTTCCTCTTTCGGTTCGGCAAGCTGCTCAAGGATAGCCCTTACCATACTGTCGTAACCTTCAACATGGGAACCAACAAAAGATGGAGTGTTTGCATAAGTGATGGGAAAATCTTCAGGAATGGAACCTTTCTGTTTTGCTCTGTTTATAAAAGCCTTAAGATCATCTCCGATAACCTCCGCCATACAGCTTGTAAAAACGGCTATATGCTTTGGTTTATAAAGAGTGTAAGCGTTCTGCAATCCCTCAACTATGTTTGAAAGCCCGCCAAATACCGCCGCATCCTCGGTCATAGAGGAAGCAGCTTCCATAACAGGTTCTCTGAAATGCCTTGTAAACTCAAAACGGAAGTAGGAAGCGCACCCTTGCGAACCGTGACAGTAAGGAAGTGTTCCTTCTATACCAAGAGCAGCAAGAAGGGCACCAAGAGGCTGGCACGCCATTTCAGGGTCTATTTTTATCGCTTCCCTTGAAAGGTTTTTCTCCTTATACTCTTTACTTTTTGTGTATTCCCACACCTCTTCAAGTGAACTAAATCTTTCAGGCAGTTCCCACCACGGCTTATCTCCAAGCTCTTCCATAGTAGTGTTATACGACCACATATCGTATATGGAAATCTCCTCAGGGACACTGTATGAATCAATACCATTTCTCTTTTTTTCAGCCATCTCTACACCTCCATCTCTTTCTTCCATGGTGCTTTCACATACTTCCAGGGAGCACCGTTAACAGCCATATCCATATCCCTCGCAAGCCTTAAAAATCCAAGAATTCCGTGGTAAGGTCCCGAGTAATCCCAAGAGTGCATCTGACGGAACGGAATCCCCATCTTCTGGAACACATACTTTTCTTTTACACCAGAACCGATAAGGTCAGGTTTTAAAGCCTCAACAAATCTATCAAGCTCATATTGGGTCACATCATCATAGATAAGAGCACCCTCTCCAAGTTTCGGATAGGTTTTCTCATAATCATCATCGTGAGCAAACTCATAACCTGTTCCGATAACAACCATACCAAGGTCTTTTTCAAGAGCTTCGGCAACGTGCCTTGGACGAAGCCCTCCCACATAAAGCATCACTTTTTTTCCTTCAAGACGCGGTCTATACTCTGCTTTAACCTTTTCAACAAACGGAGTCCATTTTTCTATAAACTTTTCAACATTCTCCTTAATTTTGTCATCAAAGAAATTTGCTATATCTCTTAAACTCTCAAAAGTATCTGTCGCTCCTATAAAGTTTGATTCGTAATAGGGTATTCCGTACTTCTTCTCCATACTTTTTGCAAAATACTGGGTTGACCTTGCACAGTGAACAATAGTCAACTTGGCATACTTTGCCTTAGGCCAATCCCAAACATTTGGATCGGTAGGAAAACGGGCAACGACCCTGAGTCCTATAGCCTTAAATATCTTTAAAACCTCCCAGCCATCACCACCGATGTTGTAATCACCTATATAGACAACATCGTAAGGACCCGGCTCCCAGTCAGGGTCTAAATCTTTTGGTTCATATCTTTCAACTATCCAGTCCCTCCACATATCGTTTGCTATATGGTGACCGAGAGACTGAGATACTCCTCTGAATCCTTCACAGTTATAAGGAACTATCCACTTCCCGGTCTCTTTCTCTTTTTTCCTTGCAACACTTCCTATATCATCACCGATAAGACCTACAGGACATTCTGAAAGAACACTTGCTCCCTGAGCAAGAGGAAACATCTCAAAAAGCTCATCAAGAGCTTTATCAAGTTTTTTATCCCCGCCGTAAACAACATCCCTCTCCTGATAGAATGTTGTGAAATGAAACGTTACAAAGTTATTAAGTCCTCTTTTCCCTGTAGCGTAGTTCCTTCTGGTTGACCAGGAGTAGTGACCGCATCCAACAGGTCCGTGAGAAATAGGTATCATCCCTTTAATCTGACCTACAAGAACACCCTTACAACCTGCGTAAGTACATCCTCTTGAAGAGATAACACCTGGACGGCACTTTACATTTGATATAACTTTATTCTTACCTGACGGGTCGTTAACAGCTAAGTGCTTTGCTCTTTCTTTTCGTGCTTTTTCTGGATATGCACTTAAAGTATCTTCAATAAGCTTTGCGGCAAAGGTAGGGTCAAGAACCTGCCTCTTCTCCATCATTTACCTCCTCATCTTTATCAAGGGGGGTAGCCCAAGGGCTACTCCCTGCTTACTGTTTAAGTTTTGGATCTGTCGGCTCGGCTGCTCCTTCAACATCAGCTTCCATAATTCCGTACTCAATAAGAAGCTCTTCAAGCTCATCAACAGTTAAAGGCGTTGGAATAACAAGCTTTTCATTTTCAACTATTTTCCTGGCAAGAGTTCTGTATTCATCGGCCTGCTTTGAATCTGGAGCATATTCAATTACTGTCATCCTTCTTAGTTCTGCGTGCTGAACGATGTTATCCCTTGGGAGAAAGTGAATCATCTGTGTACCAAGCTTTTCAGCAAGGGCAGAGATAAGCTCGTCTTCTCTATCAACCTTTCTTGAATTGCAGATAAGACCGCCAAGTCTAACTCCACCTGTTCTGGCGTATTTCAAAATACCTTTGGAAATGTTATTAGCCGCATACATCGCCATCATCTCACCGGAAGTAACAATGTATATCTCTTCTGCTTTACCTTCCCTGATAGGCATGGCAAAACCACCACACACAACATCACCAAGAACGTCATAGAAAACAAAATCAAGGTCTTCTGTATAAGCACCTTCCTCTTCAAGGAAGTTTATGGCTGTAATAACGCCCCTCCCGGCACAACCAACTCCAGGTTCTGGACCACCTGACTCAACACACTTAATCCCAAAAACCCCTGTAAGAAGCACATCTTCAAGTTCAAGGTCTTCAACAGAACCCGCTTCCCTTGCAAGATCCATAACTGTAGCCTGAGCTTTTGCATGAAGTATTAGACGGGTTGAATCGGCTTTAGGGTCACAACCAACTATCATACAGTGGTAGCCCATCTCTCCAAGAGCTGCAACAGTATTTTGAGTTGTTGTTGACTTTCCAATACCACCCTTACCGTATGTAGCACACTGTCTCATCCTCTCAAGTTTTGTTGGCATTTTTTTACCTCCTCAAATTTGTTTTCCTGTTTTTCTAAGTAGCAAACAGGATGCCAAATCTGGAAGGATTGAAAATCAAAGGAAATTAAAAGTTTTGTCTAACAAAAGACAAAATTTTGTAACATTTCTTACAATTTGAAAGAAACTCTGTAATATCCGCAACAGAAGACAAAGTTGACTTCACAATAAATTGAAAGTTCCCCATAGTTTAGAAAATCAGAACAAGCAGAGTCCAGATAATTTCAAGTTTTTGGAAACAGTATCTAACTGTTAAAAAACTTTTATATCAGCAGGTTTTTTAAAGGTTTTCCAAAATGAGAAATTGACTTTAAAAACATTTCAGGAAATTTTTATGCAAAACCGTTATTCCCTTGCGTGAAAAAAATTATCTCCTTAGTAATTACGCCAAACCTATACTTCCCTCCCACCTTGAAAGCATTTCTCTCAAATGCCCTTCTTGAAAATGTAGCATTAAAAATAACCCCTCCAGGCGTTTCAATAAGACAATCAACACTTACCCCCTTAACAATCACTCTTTTTATAAAAGCCTCAAAAGTATTCCCTTCACACATTCTTCCAGGACAAAAAGCATAAGACGGTATGGCAATCTCAATCTCCTCGGTAAATATCGGTTTATCAAGACCAATTCTTATATCTTTTAACTCCAAAACTGCCTTGCCATCGGAACTTTTAATAATCTTTGCCTTAAAAATATTCTTGATTCCCAAAATAGAGGCTACTTCCTTAGAAATCGGCAATTTCAGAACACTATGAACTGGTCCTTTTTGTAAAACTTTCCCATTTTGATAAACAATTATACGGTCGGAAAGTGCTAAAACCTCATCAATATCATGGGAAACAAGAACAATGGGAATTGAAAAAATCTCTTTTACCTTTAAAATCTCCTCATAGAGAGCCTCTTTAAGATTTCTATCAAGGGCTGAAAAAGGCTCATCAAGAAGCAGAATTTCAGGTTCATAAACAAGCGCCCGCGCAAGAGCAACTCTCTGTTTCTGACCACCTGAAAGAGTATCCGGTTTCCTATCTTCAAGACCATCAAGGTGAAAAAGCTTTATAAGTTTCTCAACTTTTCTCCTGTCCCTGTTACGCAGCGGAAAAGCTACATTCTCATAAACAGTAAGATGGGGAAAGAGTGCATAATTCTGGAACAGATAACCTACCTTTCTTTTCTGGGGAGAGAGATTAATCCCTGTTTCAGAATCAAAAAACACTTTATCGTTTACGACAATCTGCCCTTCATCCGGAGTTAAAAGACCTGCAATAATGCTTAAAGTCAAACTTTTTCCAGAACCGGAAGGAGCAAAAATCGCTGTTATACCATCAGAAAGCTCAAAAGAAACATCTAGTGAAAAATCTTCCAGCTCCTTTTTAACGGATATAAAATTCACTTCCCCTTCTCCGAAATTCTGTTAACAAGGAAAATGACTGAAATTGAAATTACAGCTGTCACAACTGTTAAAAAATTGGCCTTTCTAAACTCAGCAGAAGAGACCGCCGTATATATCTCAAGAGGAATAGTATTTGTTTTAAAGGGAATATTACCTGCTATCATAAGAGTTGCACCAAACTCTCCCATAGCCCTTGCAAAAGCAAGAATTAAACCTGAAAAAATTCCTCTTTTTGAAAGAGGAAGAACAACCTTAAAAAACGTTTCAATTCGCCCCTTGCCAAAAATGTAGGAAGCTTTTATAAAAGTTCTATCAACAGCGTCAAAAGCTGCCTTCGCACTTTTAAAAAAAAGGGGGAAGGAGGCAACAAAAGAAGCAAGAACTGCACCTTTCCAGTTAAAAATAAATGAAAGATTAAAAACTTTCTCTAAAACACTACCTAAAAAAGCGTTTCTTCCGAAAATAAGAAGCAGAATATATCCTGTAACTGTAGGAGGAAAAACAACCGGAAGCATCACAACAGAGTCTAAAAATGTTTTACCTGCAAAATTTTTTAAGGAAAATAGATACGCCAGCGGTAAACCTAAAATAAAAACAAAAATTGTTGAAACGAAAGCCACCTGAAGAGAAAGCTTTATGGAAAAAAGGGCTTCTTGATCAAGAACCATCACTCCTCCACAGGTTTAAACCCATACTTGCGCAGAATACTTTTCTGTTTCAAGAAAAAAGAGAAAAACTTTTCAGCTTTAAAAGGATGCTCTGCACCTGAAACAACTGCAATAAAGTAAGCTATCGGTTTATGAGAGTTTTCGGGGAAAGTATAAATTTTTCTAACCTTATTTTTCGCTCTCATATAATCGGTGCGGTAAACAATCCCGGCATCAGCATTTCCCGTCATAACCCAAAAAATAACTTGATTTACATCTTTCCCGAGAATCAACTTATCTTTCAAATCCCTCCACAAACCAAGATTTTCAAGAGCCTCCTTTGCATACCTTCCGCAGGGGGCAAACCTGTAATCCGCTATAGCAATTGCTTTCGCTTTTTTCAAATTTTTAAAAGAAAAAAGAGAGCTATCAAGTGGTGTTATAACAACAAGCTCATTTGAAGCAAACACCTTAACATCTTTTAAAAGATTCTTACTGTTAAGAAACTTTATCCATTTAGAAGAAGCGGATATATAAACATCAACAGGAGCTCCGGCAGCTATCTGCTGTGCAAGTTTTCCAGAAGAAGTAAAGTTTTTCACTACTTTTACTCCGGTCTTTCGCTCAAACAGAAGGGATATCTCATTAACAAGCTGCTGTGTGCTTGCTGCGGCAGAAACAACTATTTCAGAAGCGAAAGCCCCTTTAAGACAAAGTAGCACGATTAAAAAAGGGAAAAACATTCTAAAAACTATTTTAAACATCTCTGCACACCTCCCAGGAAAATTTCAATCCTGTAAATCTGGAAAAGTAATTTCTCTTTAAAACCTCCTCCATAACAGCTTCTCTAACACTCCCTTCCGTTTGAACAACAGATATTCCACATTCTTTTAAAAGAGTTTCTGGAAATTTCCCTACTCTTTTTGTTATAACCACCCCACAATTTTTAAAAACTCTGAAAACATCTGTTATAACACCGAAATCATTTAGAAAAAGCTGATTATAAGTACCATTAACCTCCCTAACACCGCAAAACTTCCCGGTCAAACTATCAAAAAGAAAAACTTTTTTAAAAGAACCAAAATGGGAATCAACAGTTACCCCATCTGAAGAGGTTACAGCAATGAATCTTCCCTTAAACTCATGCTCCTTTCCAGGCACTCCAACAGCATCCGCCCTGCAACTTTTACAGTGTGTCATAATCTTAAGACCTATCTCTTTAGCTCTTTCCCTTACCTTTAAAAGCTGCCTCTTTAACGGAGGTTTTCTTACTCCCCTTTCCCAGAAAACCGTTCCTTTAACCGGTATCAGAGGAATAATATTCACATAAGAAACACCCAGCTTTTTAAGCTCTTCCAGCATTTCACATATATGAAAATCATTAATCCCGGGAATAAGAACGATATTCACTTTAACATTAAAACCATAAGTCAGCAGCGCTTTAAGACCATCCATCTGCGACTTAATAATAACTTTTGCCATCTCTCCACCTTTATAAACCTTCCCATCCTTGACCACAAAAGAGTAAACTTTCTCAACTATATCTTCAGAAATACCATTTATGGTAACGGTCACAAAACCAACACCAACAGATGAAAGCCACTTAACACTCTCTAAAAGATTTATCCCGTTTGTGCTGAGACACAGATTAACATCAGGATAAACCTGTTTTATAAGCGTAAAAGTGGCTCTTGTCTCTTTCTGATTTGCAAGTGGCTCTCCAGGACCGGCAATCCCCGCCACAGATATATTCCCCAAAATCTCTCTGTAAAAAGCAAACCTTAAAAGAGCCTCTTTAGGAGTAAGAAGTCTGCTTGTAACCCCGGGCCTTGACTCATTTAAGCAGTCATACTTTCTATTACAGAAATTACAACCAAGATTACACTCCTTAGCAACGGGAAGATGGATACGCCCTGATTCGTGAGATTTACTAAAACATGGATGTTTCATAACAGTCCTCCTTCTCTAAAATCACCAGTTAAATCATGTGAGAGCAATAACCGTGCCATTAGAAAAATCCAGGAATCCCCTTAAAAACAGACGCAGAATCTGTTGTTTTTATTACAAACTGTAATACAGATGACAAATTGAAACAATTTAAACCTTGGTAAAACCGAAATATCCCCTTCTTCATCTGGCACACTTTTTGCTTTTTTCTTCTATTAGAAAACTTTAAATGGAGGGCAAAAACGATGAGTGTTCTGGTAAAAGATGTATCAAAATACGGCTGGGAACCTGAAACTTTTGAAAAAATTAAAAAACACCTTTTCCCGGGAATCGTTTTAGAGGTTGACAAAGGACATTTCAACTCCTCTATACTCGTAAAAATGAAAAAGCGAGGAAAGGAACTTCTCTTTTCTGGAATGGTATCAAACAAAGTAGTTGAAAGAATGGGACTTAAAAAAGGAGATAAGGTTTATATTCTGATAGAACCTAAAACAGAATCGTTCACAATCTTCAAGAAGGACTGACAATATGTATAAAAAACTACAGGTTGTAATTCTTTTTGTCATCTGTGGAGAGAAACCATGACAGGAAAAATAAAAATTATTGACACCACTTTAAGGGACGGATTACAGGCTCCCGGAATATATCTCTCATTTAAACAACGTATTGAGATAGCAAAACTCCTTAAACTTGCAGGAACAACAGAGATAGAAGCTGGTATTCCGGCAGCCGGAAAAGAGGAAAGAGAATATCTTAAAGAGCTTGTTGAAACACTGCAGGACGAAAACTTCACTGTTTTAACGTGGAACAGAGGAAAAATAGAAGATATAAAACATTCCATTGACTGTGGAACCACCGCGGTTAACATCTCTTTTCCTGTATCTGACATAATGATTGAAGGAAAACTTAATAAAAACAGAAAATGGATTGTTAACAATCTTAAAAGATGTATCGGTTTTGCGAAAAAACACAATCTGTTTGTCTCAATCGGATGTGAAGATGCAACACGGGCGGATATTCTGTTTCTAACAGAGTTTATTAAAACAGCCCAATCAGAAGGAGCTGACAGAATAAGGATAGCAGACACAACAGGATGTTCCCATCCTTCCTCTTTTAAGCAACTTATAGAAAGGGTAAAGGTATATACCCTTTTGCCTGTTGAAGTTCATACACACAACGACTTTGGACTTGCAACAGCCAATGCAATAGCAGGTATTGAAGCGGGTGCTGAAGCGGTAAGTGTTACAATAAACGGAATAGGTGAGAGAGCGGGAAATGCTCCATTTGAAGAGGTTGTAGCCATCCTTCACTTACTCCTTAAAAAGAATACAGGGATAAATCTCAAGATGCTAAAGAGACTTTCTTCAACCGTTTCTGTGTTTACAGGAAAATCCATTCCGGAAGATAAACCGATTGTTGGAAAAAATGTTTTTACCCATAAATCGGGAATCCATATAGACGGTATTTTAAAAAAAAGCGGAAATTACGTATATATTAACCCTGAAGTTATTGGCAGAGAAAATAGATTTTATATAGGATATTACTCAGGAATAAAAACGCTGGAGAAACTTGTAAAAAAAACAGGCATAGATTTAACGGTAGATGAAATTGAGAAACTGCACGAACTTCTCTTTGAAACGGGAAAAAGCTTTACAATAGATGAATTAAAAAGCTTTATATTAAAACAAAAAAATCAGGGCAGGTTTAAAAATGAAAAAAGAGGAACGGCTAAATTTAATAATGAACCTTATCTACAACACTGCCAAAATGATAAATGGATATGAAAATACAGATAAAGCTTTAAAAACTATTACTTTCAGACTCGGAGCGGAAATAAACTGTGAAAGAATTTACCTTCTAATAAAGGACCCTATAAGCAATGTCCTGACAGGCCGTTACGGATTCAACATATCAGATAAAGAGCTCTCCCGCCTCTCATACTCCATAGGTGAAGGAATAATAGGCAAAACGTTTAGAACAGGATTACCATCTTTCATTCCTGACATATCAACCGAGCCGGAATTTTTAAGAAAATTAAGAGGCGGAATAAAAGAAGAGGACAAAGGATTATCTTTTATCTGTATCCCTGTTAAACACAGAAAAAAAATTGTTGGAATTATAGGTGTTGAATTTAAAAAAGAGAACATTCCACTCACAATAAACGAACTGACCACCCTGATGAAGATGGTTTCCGACATAATAGGAGCGGCGGTTAACAAATATGGAAAACTAAAAGCGGAAAATGAACTTCTTAAAACGGAAAACATAAGATTGAAAGCCGAACTTGAAACAAACTACCAGATAGACAATGTGGTGGCAGTAAATAAACAGATGCAGAAAATTTTAAAAGATGTAAAGAAAATTGCCCAGACCGACGTAACTGTCCTTTTAAGAGGGGAAAGCGGAACGGGGAAAGAGGTTCTTGCAAAAGCAATCCACTTTAACAGCAGAAGGAAAAATAAACCTTTCATAGCAATAAACTGTGCCGCTCTTCCTGAATCTCTCATAGAAGCTGAACTTTTCGGATATGAAAAGGGAGCTTTCACAGGTGCATCATCTCTTAAAAAAGGAAAATTTGAACTTGCAAACGGAGGAACAATCTTCCTTGATGAGATAGGAGATATGCCTTTTGAACTTCAGGCAAAACTTTTAAGGGTTCTTCAGGAAAAAGAAATCACCCGTCTTGGCGGCAATAAACCGATTAAAGTTGATGTCAGAATAATAGCTGCAACAAACAGGAATCTTGAAAAAATGGTCTCTGAAGGAAAATTCAGAGAAGACTTATACTACAGACTTTCTGTAGTTTCCATATATATTCCGCCTCTGAGAGACAGGAAAGATGATATACCGGCACTTACAGAGTTTATACTTCAGAAACTTTCAGAAAGACATAAGAGGAAATTTTCCATTGCTCCTGAAACCTTCTCTCTCCTTATGAAATGCGACTGGCCCGGAAATGTTAGACAGCTTGAAAACTGCCTTGAAAGAGCTGTAATATTTTCAGACTCAAACACACTTAAACCTGAAAACTTTCCATGTTATGAAGGAAAACCCTGTCCTCTATCATCTATTATTCCATTTGGAAGCAGAAAAACAGAAACAGGAAGAGAAGTTGAATCCGCTGTTTTAATTCAGAAAAGAAAACCTTTTGAAAAACCGTCCCCGGAAGAGGAAAAACGTTTAATAGAAGATGCTCTCAGAAAAACCGGATTCTGCCAGGCAAAAGCTGCAAGATTACTTGGTATGACTCCACGCCAGATAAACTACAGAATAAAAAAATACAATATCAAAATTCCAAAAATTTAACCCTACCAGTAACCAAGTATTGAACCGTTAAGCAAAACCATAAGCAGTATTCCTGCAACAAGAAATCCGGCATCAACTTTCCTTACATATCCCAATTTTTCAACAATCCAACTTCTTATTCCGTAAAGTCCGTGATAAACCATTGAAGAAACAAAAATGCAGGCTGCTACAGGAGAAGAGGGATAAATCTCATAAACAAAAACAAACGGAGTATGCATTACAAAAAGATGAGAAACAACAAAGAAAGGAATAAGAACTGCCGTTAAAATGTGAAGAATGTAGAAAAACTTTTCAGCCCTCATAAGAGCCTCCAGTAGTTAAATATATTTTTGTTGAATTTATTTATTGTTTTATAAACTCGCAAGCTATCTGATATAAAAAAAGCCGGGACTTTTCCCGGCTTACATAGTGTATATTCACATAAAAACTCTAACCAAACCTTCCTGTAATATACTCTTCAGTAAGCTTCTCATGAGGTTTAACAAACAGCTGGTCTGTTTTATTGAACTCTATAAGTTCACCAACATACATAAACGCAGTATAATCAGAAACCCTTGCCGCCTGCTGCATATTATGGGTAACTATAATTATCGTAAGCTTCCCTCTAAGATCTGCTATAAGCTCCTCTATCTTCATGGTTGAAATTGGGTCAAGAGCTGACGTTGGTTCATCAAAAAGGAGCACTTCAGGTTCTACAGCTATGGCTCTTGCAATACAGAGTCTCTGTTGCTGTCCACCGGATAATCCAGAAGCCGGCTGATTTAACCTATCTTTTACTTCATCCCATAAAGCAGCATCTTTTAAAGCTTTTTCTACCCTATCAGCAAGTTCTGTCCTATTCTTTATTCCCTTAAGTCTCAATCCGTAAGCAACATTATCAAAAATACTCATAGGGAAAGCTGTTGGTTTCTGGAAAACCATACCTATACGGCTTCTGAGCTTTATCAAATCAACATCCTTATCAAGAATATTTTTTCCCTCAAAAAGTATTTCTCCTTCATACCTATTACCTGGATAAAGATCATGCATACGATTGAAACACCTTAAAAGTGTGGTTTTCCCACATCCGGAAGGTCCTATAAGCGCGGTTACTTTGAGCTCTGGCACATCAAACGTAATATTTTTAAGAGCTTTATGATCTCCGTAGTAAAAATTAAGATTTTTAACCTGCAATTTCGCCGGTTCTGATATTTCAACAACGTAACTCAAGGTATCCTCCACATTCTTTTATTTCTTAAACTTCCACTTAGCAAAAGCCCTTCCAAGAAGATTTAAGGATAAAACTCCGGCTGTTAAAAGAATAGCAGCCGCCCAGGCAAGCTTCTGCCAGTAATCATAGGGACTCATTGCATAATCGTACATTGTAACTGTTAAAGAAGCCATCGGCTGTGTCATATCAAAAGTTAGAAAGTTATTATTAAAGGATGTGAAAAGAAGCGGAGCTGTTTCACCGCCAATCCTTGCAACTGCAAGAATCACTCCCGTAACGATTCCTGTCATTGCACTTTTAAAAACAACAGAGGTTATAACTTTTGATTTTGTAGCACCAAGAGCATACGCAGCTTCTCTCAGCTCTTTCGGAACCATGTTGAGCATGTCATCTGTTGTTCTAACTATAATTGGCAACATCATAATGGCAAGAGCAACAGAACCTGAAATTCCCATAAAATGTCCAAGAGGTTCAACCATGATAGCATAAACAAAAGTACCTATAACAATAGAAGGCACACTCATAAGAATATCTGAAATATCCCTTGCCATATTTGCAAGCTTTGTCCCTTTACCGTATTCTGCAAGAAAGGTTCCAGCAAGAATTCCTATAGGAACTCCTATAACCACAGCAACGGAAACAATAAGAATTTGTCCGATAATTGCATGTCTTAAACCACCTGTATTATCGCTTGGTGAAGGAGGTGGTCCAACTATAGCTTCCCAGGAAAGAGAAGAAGCACCTTTATAAAGCAAGGTACCAAGTATCCATATAAGCCACAGGATACCAAAAAGAGCTGCCAGAGTAGAAAGAACCATTATTATATTATTTACAAGCTTCCTTCTTTCAAAAGCGTCCACTATCTACCCCTCTCAACTTTTTTAAGAAACACAAATTTCCCGATGGCAATAATAATAAAGCTCATTATGAAAAGAATAAGGGCAAGAAGAAATAAACTTGAAAGGTAAATTTTAGTATCTGCCTCGGCAAACTCATTTGCAAGAGTAACAGTAATTGATGTTGCAGGTTCAAGAATTGAGCGGGGTATCACAGGATTATTACCCATCACAAACGTAACAGCCATCGTTTCTCCCATAGCTCTTCCGAGGGAAAGGATAATTCCACCTATCACTCCAAGTTTTGCGTAAGGAATAACAACATCCTTCATAACATCCCACCTTGTTGCACCAAGGGCATAAGCAGACTCTTTAAGTATAGGCGGAACCATATTAAAAGAATCTCTTGAAATAGCAGCAGTGAAAGGAAGAATCATAACAGCAAGAACAAGGGATGCTGTAAAAAGGCCTATCCCCGGAGTAAATCCTGCAAACAGTTCCCCTATCACAGGGATCTTTGCAACTGTTGCATGGAGAAATGGCTGAACATAGTCTCTAACTATAGGAGCAAAATAGAAAAGACCCCACATACCGTAAATAATACTTGGAATAGCTGCAAGAAGTTCTATCGCTGTTCCAATAGGAGTCCTCAAACTGTTTGGAGAAATCTCCGTAAGAAAAATAGCAATTCCTATCGCAACAGGAACGGACAAAACAATGGAAATAATGGTACTTACAATAGTACCATATATCGCCGGCAATCCCCCGAACTCCTCAAGGGGAGGATTCCACTCTTTTGACATTATAAAATTAAAAAAGCCGAACTTATGAATAGCAGGTGCTGCTTCCTTATAAAGGGCAAATCCTATAGCAAAAAGAGAAACAACAACGATTAAAGTTGAAGCAAGCGCCAGATATTTAAAGATGAGATCTCCCATGTAAATCCTATTCTTTCCTTCCATAACTCCTCTCTAAACTGCGAATTTTCCGAATATCCTTAACAATTAACACTTTTTAGTATACCAACTTGTATTTCTAAATTCTATGGAAATTTTGTTAAGAAAACATACCGTTTCCTTCACACAACCACAAGAAGCTATAATTTTAATCACAAGCATAAGTTAGGGAGAGAAAACAGCATGAAGATAGGTAAAGGAGATTTTGTTCACTTACATCTTCACTCACAATACTCAATATTAGACGGTGCAATAAAAATAGAAGAGATGGCTAAAAAAACAAAAGAGCTGGGAATGCCAGCTGTTGCAGTCACAGACCACGGAAATATGTTCGGATCCCTTGAACTTTACAATACATGCAAAAAATATGAAATAAAACCTATCATAGGCCAAGAGTTTTATATAGCTAAAGGCTCCCGTTTTGACAGAAAGGAAGCAGGAGAAAAGGGAAGCTACCACCTCGTCCTTCTTGCAAAAAATGAAAAAGGCCTTAAAAACTTAATGAAATTAAGTTCAATAGCATTTATTGACGGCTTCTACTACAAACCAAGAATAGACAAGGAGGTTCTTGAAAAGCACAGCGAAGGATTAATAGCTCTCTCAGCATGTATTCAGGGTGAAATCCCTCTCCTTTACCTGCAGGGAAAAAAAGAAGAAGCTGAAAAAGCTGCAAAGTGGTATAAGGAACTTTTTGGAGAAGACTTTTATCTTGAGATCCAAGACCACGGAATGAGAGAACAGAAAATAGCCAATAAAGGAGTTATAGAGATAGCAAGAAAACTTGATATAGACCTTGTAGCCACAAATGACGCTCACTATCTCAACAAAGAAGACTGGGAAGCCCATGACATTCTCCTCTGCATCCAGACAGGAAAAAAGCTAAAAGATGAAAAGCGAATGCGATTTCCCACAAAAGAGTTTTACTTTAAAAACGGCGAAGAGATGCTCAGAATTTTTAAAGAAGTCCCTGAAGCAATTTTAAACACTCTCAAAGTAGCAGAGAAAATTGACATAAACCTTGGAAACTCAGAATATCACCTTCCAGAATATCAGATTCCAGAAGGATATACCTACGAAACATACCTTAAAGAACTTGCCGAAAAGGGACTTGAAAAAAGATTTGAAGAACTTGGCATAAAAGATGGCGAAACAAAAAGAAAATACAAAGAAAGGCTTTATCATGAGTTAAAAATTATAAACGATATGGGCTTTCCGGGATATTTCCTTATTGTATGGGACTTTATCAACTGGGCAAAGAAAAACGGTATTCCTGTCGGACCCGGAAGGGGTTCAGCCGCCGGTTCTCTTGTAGCCTATGCAATAGGAATAACAGATATTGACCCTATCAGATTTAATCTTCTCTTTGAACGATTTCTGAATCCTGAAAGGGTAACAATGCCGGACATCGATGTTGATATCTGTCAGGATGGAAGAGACCGGGTCATCCAATATGTAAGAGAAAAGTATGGAAATGATAAAGTATGCCAGATAATAACGTTTGGAACATTGAAACCAAAAGGTGTAGTAAGAGATGTTGGAAGAGTTCTTGATATTCCTTACGGTGAAGTTGACAGGATAGCAAAACTGATACCAAACGACGCAAAAACGATAGAAGATGCGCTTGAAAAAGCCCCGGAACTTAAAGAGCTTGTTGAAAAAGAGGAACTCTACCAGAAAATGGTAAAAATAGCATCAAAACTTCAGGGACTTACAAGACAAACTGGTGTTCACGCAGCAGGTGTCGTTATCACCCCGGAAACACTAACAAACTTTATTCCCCTTGCAAGAAGTAAAGAAGGTGACATAACCACACAGTATGAGATGGGACAGGTTGAAAGTCTCGGCCTTCTAAAAATGGACTTTTTAGGGTTAAAAACACTCACCATAATAGATAAAACAGTTAAGCTTGTAGAAAAAACAAGAGGGATAAAAATAGATCTGAAAAAACTTCCCCTTAACGATGAGAAGACATATCAACTTCTTCAGGAAGGAAACACCGTAGGTGTGTTCCAGCTTGAATCTCCCGGAATGAGAAATTTAATGAAAAGATTAAAACCTGAATCCATAGAAGACATCGTTGCCCTTGTTGCTCTCTATAGACCTGGACCTTTAAACTCAGGTATGGCAGAAAGTTACATAAAAAGAAAACACGGAGAAGAGCCTGTTGACTACATATTCCCTGAACTTGAACCGTATCTTAAAGAAACCTACGGATTATTTATCTACCAGGAACAGATTATGCAGATAGCAAACGTCCTTGCCGGTTACTCCCTCGGGGAAGCGGACCTTTTACGCCGTGCCATGGGTAAAAAGAAAAAAGAGATAATGGAACAACAGCGAGAAATCTTTGTTAAAAGAGCTGTTGAAAGAGGCTATCCAAAAGATAAAGTGGAAAAGCTTTTTGATGATATTGCAAAATTTGCAGAATACGGTTTTAACAAATCCCACTCAGCAGCTTATGGTTACCTTGCATATATAACAGCTTATCTGAAAGCTCACTTCCCTCAAGAACTTCTTGCAACAATGATGTCCATTGATTATGACAACGCAGATGAAATAGTTAAACTTACAAAAGACTGTAAAGAAAACGGTATAGAGATACTACCGCCTGACATAAACAAAAGCGCAGCAAAATTCACAATAGAAAATGGAAAAATAAGATTCGGGCTTGCAGGAATAAAAGGAGTGGGAGAAAAAGCAGCTGAAGCAATTGTTCAGGCAAGGGAAAAAGAAGGAGAATTTAAAGACCTCTACGACTTTTGCGAAAAAGTTGATATGAGACAGGTGAACAGAAAAGTGCTTGAAGCCCTTATAAAAGCCGGAGCATTTGACTCAACAGGATACAACAGGGCCACACTTTTAAACACTCTTGATAGAGCTATGGCTGCAGCTCAGAGCATCCAGAAAACAAAAAGCAAAGGCTTAATGAGTCTTTTCGGAGATGAAACCCCTGTTATTCAGAAAGAGTACAACGAAACAGAAGAGTGGCCAGAAAGGGTAAAACTTGAATATGAAAGGTCTGCCATAGGCTTTTACCTATCGGGACATCCACTTCTTGAATACCTGTCTATAGTCCCGTTTAAATTTGACACATCCTCTCATAAAGATGAGTGGAAAGATGAGCAGGAAGTAACGATAGCAGGTGCCATAACAGGAGTTAAAACAAGAAGAACCCAGCGGGGAGAGATGTGGGCAAACGTGGAAATTACAGACCTTGAAGGTGTGCTTAACGTATTAGTATTTCCAAATGTTTATAAAGAAATATCTGAAATCCTGACCGAAGGTAATGTGGTAATAATAAAGGGAACTGTTAGAAAGGAAGAGGGAACTGTATCCATCATTGCAAAAGAGATAGGAAGATTTGAGAAAAAGATAGCAGAAGTCGTAAACAGGATTGTACTGAAAATAGACGGTGGGAAACTGGACGATCAGTTGCTTGAAAGATTAAAGAGTTTTCTCCTTGAAAACAGCTCACCAGATGGAAAACCGGTAATTATAGAACTTAAAAACAACGGCTATATAATACAACTTCAAACACACCCGGATTTTTCTGTTCCTATAGATGCAGCAACAATTAGAGGTTTAAAAAAGTTAATAGGAGAAAAACAGATAAAAATCGTTTAAAAGGAGCTTTAAATGGCTGTTTTGTTAGAATTTGAAAAGAAAGTAGAAAGATTGAGAAGGAAAATAGAAGAATTGAAAGAGAAAGGAAAACACGACCCTGCTGTGATAAGAGAGATAGAGGAAAAGTTCAAAAGAAAAATAGAGGAGTTTTACTCCAACCTAACTCCGTGGGACAGAGTGCTCCTTGCAAGACATCCAGACCGCCCTCACGCAATAGACTTCATAAACAATGTTTTCAAAGACTTTATAGAACTTCACGGGGACAGACACTGCGGTGACGGAAAAGCTATAGTTGCAGGATTTGCACAGTTTAAAGGTATTCCTGTATGCGTAATAGGACAGGAAAAGGGCAGGGATACAAAAGATAAAATCAGACGGAATTTTGGAATGCCGACTCCTGAAGATTACAGAAAAGCGTTAAGAGTTATGAAGCTTGCAGAGAAATTCCGAAAACCGATAATAACCCTTGTTGACACCCCCGGAGCTTTTCCCGGTATAGAAGCAGAAGAACACGGACAATCTGAAGCGATAGCAAGAAATCTTCTTGAAATGGCAAAGCTTACAGTCCCTGTTGTAAGCGTTGTTATAGGTGAAGGGGGAAGCGGAGGAGCCCTTGCAATAAGCGTTGCAAACAGACTTCTCATGTTTGAAAACGCCATCTATTCTGTAATCTCCCCTGAAGGGTGTGCAGCTATTCTCTGGCAGTCGCAAGACAAAGTAAAAGAAGCAGCAGAAGCCCTAAAATTAACGTCAACACAGCTTAAAGAACTTGGAATAGTAGATGATATTATTCCTGAACCCCTTGAAGGGGCACATAAAGACTACAAATTCACATTCCAGAAATTTGAAGAATATGTATCAAAACACCTAAATGACCTTTTAAAGATGTCACCACAAGAGCTTAAAGAGGACAGATATCAGAAATTCAGAAAAATAGGGGCATTCTAAAATTTCTATTGACGGCTATTCAGATTTCAAATATATTACCAACGACAACTCACCTTCCCCGATTCAGAGAGGGGTGCCCTTTAAAGGGTTCTCTCTGAAGATGACGGGATGGGAGGCTAAACCACAAAAAGGAGGAAATTAGATGTCTGAAGAGATTAAAAACACACAGCAGACAGAAGAACAGAAAGAAACTGAAGTAAAAGAGGTTGAAACAGTAGAAGCTGAAAAGCAGGAAGAAACATTCAAACCAAGACCGAAAGGCTCAAGAATCACGATGAAGGAACTTCTTGAAGCAGGGGTTCATTTCGGCCACCAGAAAGAGAGATGGAACCCCAAAATGAAGAGATTTATCTTCACAGAGAGAAACGGAATCCACATTATTGACCTTCAAAAAACACTCAAATACTTTGATGAAGCTTACGATTTTGTTGCCGACCTTATAGCAAACGGCGGAACAATTCTTTTCGTGTGCACAAAGAAGCAGGGACAGGACATTGTTAAAGAAGAAGCTGAAAGATGTGGAATGTATTACATCAACAAGAGATGGCTTGGTGGAATAATTACAAACTTTGAAACAATAAAGAAAAGCATTTTCAAATTAAAAATGCTTAAGAAGATGGAAGAAGAGGGAATCTTTGAAAAGCTTCCAAAGAAAGAAGCTATGAAACTGAGAAGAAAAAAAGAGAAGCTTGAAAAGTATATCGGTGGAATTGAAAATATGAAGAAAATTCCAGACGCTCTCTTTATCGTTGATGTTGTGAGAGAAGAGAACGCGGTAACTGAAGCAAGAAAAGCTGGAGTTCCAATTGTTGCCCTTGTTGACACAAACGCTGATCCAGATCTTATAGATTACCCAATTCCTGCAAACGATGATGCTATCAGGGCAATAAGGTTATTAACATCAAGAATAGCCGATGCTGTTCTTGAAGGAAAAATGAGAAGAGACGCAATTAAACTTGCTGAAGGCGAAGAGTTTGTTGAAGAAGAAGCTGAATTTGTTCCAGAGGAGGAATAATAATGGCCGAAATTACAACAGAAAAAATTAAAGAACTAAGAGCAAAAACAGGAGCCGGTATTGTTGACTGTAAAAAGGCTCTCCAGGAAGCTGACGGAGACATAGAAAAAGCTCTTGAAATTTTAAGAAAGAAAGGAGCAGCAAAGGCTGCCAAAAAAGCTGACAGAGCAACTGCTGAAGGAATCGTAGTATCCTACATCCACGCAGGTGGAAAAGTTGGTGCCCTTGTAGAAATCAACTGTGAAACAGACTTTGTTGCAAGAACAGATGACTTTAAAGCACTCGGCCATGAAATAGCAATGCAGGTTGCTGCAATGAATCCTAAATATGTAAGTAGAGAAGAAGTTCCTGCCGAAATTATTGAAAAAGAAAAAGAGATTCTCAAAGAGCAGGCTCTTGCTGAAGGAAAGCCTGAACACATAGTAGAAAAGATAGTTGAAGGAAGATTAAACAAGTTCTATTCTGAAAACTGCCTCCTTGAACAGCCGTGGATCAAAGATGACAGCAAAACAATTGGTGACCTTGTGAAGGAATACATTACAAAGTTAGGTGAGAACATCAAAGTTAAAAGATTTTGCAGATTCGGAGTTGGGGAATAAGCCCCAACTCTTTTTTGAACCAAAAATGAGGGAAAAGGGAATGGAAAATCTTAAATATCGGAGAATCCTACTTAAACTCAGTGGAGAAGCTCTTCAGGGAGAGAAAAACTACGGAATAGACCCAGAGTTCTTGGGAAATCTTGCAGATGAGATTGAAAAAGTTGTAAAGCTTGGAGTAGAATTGGCCATAGTCATAGGCGGTGGTAACATTTTCCGCGGAATGAAAGGCGCCACACAGGGAATGGACAGGGCAACTGCCGACTATATGGGAATGCTTGCGACGGTTATGAACGCTCTTGCCCTTCAAGATGCTTTGGAAAAAAGAGGTCTTAAAACAAGAGTTCTCTCGGCTATTGAAATGAGGGAAATCGCAGAACCTTACATAAGAAGAAGGGCTATAAGGCATCTTGAAAAGGGAAGGGTGGTTATATTCGCCGCAGGAACAGGAAATCCATTTTTCACAACAGATACTGCAGCCGCGCTGAGAGCTGCTGAAATAAACGCAGATATACTCCTTAAAGCAACAAAAGTTGATGGTGTTTATACAGCAGACCCTATGAAAGATAAAAATGCTGTAAAACTTGACAAAATATCGTATAAAGATGTTATAGTTAAAGGTATAAAGGTTATGGATTCTGCTGCCGTGTCCCTCTGTATGGAAAACGGAATACCTATAGTGGTGTTTGATGTAAGGAAGCCGGGTAATCTTGAAAAGGTTGTAAAAGGCGAAAATGTAGGTTCACTTGTTGAAGGGGAGGCATTATGAACGACCTGCTTAAAGATGCAGATAAAAGAATGAAGAAAAGTGTAGATGTTTTGAAAACAGAATTTTCCGGGTTAAGGACTGGAAGAGCTTCTACAATTTTAGTGGAAGATATCAAGGTGGACTATTACGGAACAATGACGCCAATAAAACAGCTTGCGCAAATTTCAGTTCCTGAAGCCACCCAGATAGCAATCCAGCCGTGGGATATCTCTGTTGTTCCAAACATAGAAAAGGCCATCAGAAACTCAGACCTTGGAGTTCAGCCTCAAACAGATGGAAATGTTATAAGGATAAACCTGCCACCACTTACAGAAGAGAGAAGAAGAGACCTTGTTAAAAAAGCGGGAAAAATGGCTGAACAGGCAAGAATAGCTATAAGAAACATAAGACACGAAATTATGAAAGAACTTGATAAAATGAAAAAAGAAGGTGGTGTATCTGAAGACGAGATAAAAAGGCTTAAAGAAGAGCTTCAGAAAATTACAGATAAATATATAAAACAGATTGACGAACTCCTCAAGAAAAAAGAGGAGGAAATTCTCACAGTTTAAGTAAGGAGGTAAGAAGATGGCTCATGTGATTGATTTGGAAGGATGCATCGGGTGCGGAGCATGTGCTTCTGTATGCCCAACAAACGCTATTCATCCTACAGATGACGGAAAGTACACAATTGTAGCTGAAGAGTGCATTGACTGTGGAGCATGCGTGGAAGTTTGCCCTACAGATTGTATCTCAGCCGAGTAAAAGGAAACTGGCAAAAGAGGGGAAGATTTCCCCTCTTTTTTATTTGTTTGAAGCTTTTTGAAGAACAAGTCGAAGAACATCTCTAATATCATCAAGAACTTCGTTCTTATAAACAGCCTTTATCATATCTTTTTTCTTTGAAAGTTCGGAAGGTTTAAAAATTAAAAGGTTTTTTGCCGCAGAAAGCCTTAAGTTATCATCATTATTCAAATCCGAAATAATTGACAGAACATAGTCAATACCATCTTCACAACCTATGTTCGCCATAGACCAGATAGCGGCTTTTTTCAAAGATTCATCCTTTTTAAACAAAAACTTCTTTAAAATAGGACAATATTCTTTGTCTCCACTTCTTCCCATGTAAGTTAAAGCAGCAGAAACAACAACAGGATCATCACTTTGAAGAAAACTATCAATAATATCTTTTGAAATTTCCTTATTTCTTATAAAAGGCAACCTCAAAGCAAACGCCTTCTTCACCTCCTCATTTGAAAGAACAGAAAGAACAATATCTTTCTCAAGAAGCACACCATTTGTTATCAAAACCTCAAGAACAGCTGCTTTAATTGAAGGATCTGTTTCAATAAGTAATCTGCTTTCAAGATTCTTTAAAATCTTTTTTGATGGTCTGTGTGTAAGATAATATTTAACAGCGAGGTTTCTTATGTTTGAATCTCCACTTTGCAAATATTTTTCAACCTCTGGGAAATCTTCTTGTCTGAATGAAACTGTAAAAAGAGCACTTTTTAACAACTTTTTATCCCCAGATCTTAAAATTTTATCTATCTCTTTTTTACACTCTGTATATTTTGAAAGTCCCCTTAAAGCCTCTTTTTTAAGATTATCAGAAAACTTACCTTTTAAAACTTCACAGTAAAGCTTCCCTAAATCATCCTCATTAAAAGATTCCAGGGCAGAAAGAACAGCTTCCTTAACAGTATTGGATTTATCCTTTTCAAATGCCTTTAAAAGGCAGCTTTTAGCTCTAAAACTGAAAGGATAGTAACCAAGCGCCTCAGCAGCCGTTTTTCTTACCTTTTCGTTCTTATCTTTAATCAAAATCTCACAAAACTTATTTACATTGGAAGGATCTTTTATTCTTGAAAGATAAACTATAGCAAGAATCCTGTCCTGCGGATTTTTTGAGTTGATGTCAAAATTTGCTGCTAAAGAAACAGACGAAAACAAAAAACATAAAAAAGCCACTATTAACTTCCTCATCTACTCTCCTTTGTTAAGTTGCTTATCAAGCTTTCTTAAAAGTTGCTCATCTATTTTAACTTTATACTTCTCCCACAACCAATCAGCAAACTCTTGTGCTGCCCGTGTTTTTTTCTCTTCCCTTATAGCCTCAACAAGCTCTTTCTTTGATATAACCTTCATATCAGGATGTTTAGGGTCTTTCTTAAATCCATATTCTCCTTTATGAGCATTCATAAAGTTCTGAATATCTTCAGTTGTTACCTTTAAATAATCTGAAAGCATCTTTTCAACATAAGCTTTTTTCAAAAAGGACAGATAAACTTTTCTTTTTAACTTTTTCCTTAATTTTTCTGCCTCTTTTTTCTCTATTTTCTTAGAAGAAACAAGCTTATCAACATATTTGTCTATCTCTTTATATTCATTTTCTATATCTTTCTCATACTCTTTGAAAACAGGCTCTTTTTCTACACCGCTTTTTAAAGCTTCATGCGTCAAAATTTTCTCAAACGTTAAACTCCTTGTAGCATCAATCAGATCAGCAAGGGTAAAATACCAGTTTCCTTTACCAACTTCTGCAAGTTTTTCCATTTTATAGTTTCTGTAATAACTTTTAAGCTCTTTTATACTAACACAGAGGTTATCAACTTCGGTAGTTGCAACACATGTTTTGGCATGGTTACTACTTCCATAAGCAAAAGAAGAAAAAGCAAAGAAGAACAGCAAAAATTTTTTCACTCTATACCTCCACATAATAAGTTGGGGGCAAAGCCCCCAAATGAAAATTATTCAATATGGTGAGTTTCTTTGTAAGCTTTTAGTTTCTCTTCATAAGTTTTTATCCAAGGCACATACTTACTTACATAATCAGCACCAAGCCTTGGAGCAACACTACCCTCAAGCCATTCAACAAGCTCTGTCGCAGCTCTAAACGCACCATCCCACCAGATATATCCAGGAGCATAGTGGAACATGGCAATCTCCGTAGGTCTAACAGCCATCGCTCCAATATTTCTTACAATCTTCCTATCAAGAGGTGTAGCAACTCCTTGTTTTTCAAGTTCTTTTTCAACATCAAACGCTATCCTTCTCAAGCTATCAAGAAATCCTATTGATAAATCACCACCTACAAAACAGTTTGCCGCCCACTGTTTACTGTGACACTGAGTACATACAGCAAATGCACGCTTTCTGTTCTCAAGACCATCTGTAGGATATTTAACAGACGGAAGGGCAGGATGAGGTTTGCCGGGCTTTCTTACAAAAACCAGTTTCCACATACCAAGTTTCCATTTACAGATAGATGCAGGATTATGGGTCGGTGCATATATCATTTTATCACCTTTAAATACCGCTCCCATATGACAGCTATCACATGTTGGAGCAAAATAGTCAACTCCAGCTTTTAGGACAGGCTTATCAAGATTCCATTCATTAAACTGTGAAAGGAACATAGCACCATGCATAGACTTTCCAAACATCTCATAGTTTGGATGGTCTTCAGACTCGTGACACCTTCCACAGGCTCCTATTCCAGCCCTTACAATCTTAAGCCTGAAGCTGTGGAATGGATGACATGCCGCACAATTACCGATACTACCATCAGGATTTATTGCTCCTGCACCAACCATAGGCCATGTTCTGAAATCAAAAACAACCCTGTCTTTTGTCTTCTTAACTATCTTTATTTTTGTTCCATGACATGAGTAACATCCCCAGTTAGCAAAAATTTTTACAACAGCTCCCGCAGGAGGTGCAGGAGATTGAAGCTCTTTTGGAACACCAGCATACTCCCATACAGGGTCATTTACAATATCTTTCCATGTTGATTCACCGTATGTATTTTTGTGAGGAATAGGTCTGTCTGCCTTCCAGCCAAGAGCTTTTAAAACAATAACAGCAAAGTTTCCACCTGACTTTGCTTCAGCCTTCTGTGCAATTAAACCTGAATGAGCGTGAATAGACTCTGTATATTCCTTCACAATTTTAGGATGACACTTTGAGCAACTTTTAGGTGTAACAATTGTAGAAATTATAAAACCGTGATGTTCGTAAGCTGCAGGATTGCTTTTATCAGATTTATGACACTCATAACATCCAACTTTAAACTTGTAATGAGCTGAACGCTTCCAGTCATTTACAACAAACTGAGTCTTTTTAATATGACATTCTATACAGGCTTGGCTCTCTTTAGAGAAATTTTCTTTAGTTGAAGTGTAAAACATACCGTTTACATCTTCAGTTTTAGCAAAGGATGAACCAGAAATAATAAAAACCATTCCAGCACCGAAAAGGGTTGCTGTTTTAAGCAGCTTTCTCATTTTAACCTCCCCCTAACAGTTACTTTTTAGCTACTTCCTTTTTGCCAAAAAGTCTTTCAACCGTTTCCCTGAAATAATAACCGTGTCCCACACCATGATGACAATCTATACATGTTTCCTTTATTTCCCCTTTTTTATACTTCTCATGCATCACGTTGTCAGACAGAACCTTATGACAACCTTTACATGAAGACTCATAGGTGTAACGATTCCTCTCTTCAAGATTACCAACCCAATCAAAATTTTCTGGACCGGTAAAATGTCCCACCACATCTTTAACAGCTGCCTTTGTTTTCACAAGAAGGTAGGTAACAACGTTTGCATCGTGTGGAAGGTGACAGTCAACACACGTAGCTTTACAAGCTCCCGCATCACTACTTAAAGGACCGTGAGCATTTTCCTCCCACGCATCGTAGGCAAATTTCATCTCGTGGCAGGAAGCACAAAACTGCTCTGTAGATGAATACTTAACTCCCTGAGCTACCGCAAGGGAGATAATCAAACCTACCACAAGACCCCCAAAACATAAATACGCTTTTTTTTGTTTCAACATCTAACCCTCCCGTTTACAGGTTAAAAGATAGAAAAAAATTTTCTGAACTCATATAAATCCAGAGCATAAACTCATCTATCACCTCCAAAGGTCATTGTTTATCCTATTCTAATTATTAATTTATCCAATTTTATAGATATTGTCAACGTAAAAAAACTAATTTGTTAATTTATACTTTTAGAATGTTTAAAATTAATAGCAACAGAAAATCTTTTTCTCTTAGCTACCATAAACTCTAAAAGCAAAACTTTAAAATTTTTCTAAACAAAGTAGTATAATTAAAGGCTATCAAAAGCACCCGGAACTGGAGGACAGAGATGCCTGATGAAAAGAAAGATTACAAGGAAACTTTAAATCTTCCGAAAACATCGTTTCCTATGAGGGGAAATCTCCCTAAAAAAGAAACAGAAATTTTGAAATTTTGGAAAGATATAGGGATTTACGAGAAAGTGCTAAAAAAAAGAGAGGGCAACGAAAAGTATGTACTGCATGATGGTCCTCCATACGCAAACGGACACATCCACATCGGTCACGCCCTTAACAAAATTCTCAAAGACCTCATTGTTAAATCAAGAGCAATGGCAGGTTACTACACACCTTACGTCCCCGGATGGGATTGTCACGGTCTTCCAATAGAAAGAGCTGTTTTCCAGAAAATCAAAAAAAGAAAAGAGGAAGTTGACCCGGTAGAGATAAGAAAAAGGTGTAGAGAGTATGCTAAGCAGTGGATAAATACCCAGAGAGAGGAATTTATAAGGCTTGGAGTTTTAGGTGATTGGGAGAATCCTTACATAACAATGACACCACAGTATCAGGCGGACATATTAAGAGAACTTGCCAAATTTTATGGTAAAGACCTTGTTTACAGGGCGAAAAAGCCGGTTTACTGGTGTCCAAACTGCACCACTGCCCTTGCAGAAGCTGAGATAGAGTATAAAGATAAAACTTCTACATCCATCTATGTAAAGTTCAAAATAGAAGATGAAAAATTTCCTGAAAACAGTTACTTTGTAATATGGACAACAACACCATGGACTCTGCCTGCAAACGTTGCAGTTGTTCTTCATCCTGACCTTGAATACCAGCTTCTAACAGACGGCACTGAAAACTATTTAATAACAACGAACCTTGTAGATAGCTTCAAAGAAAAAATTGGAAAAGAATTAAAATCCATTAAAACTTTCAAAGGAAGTGAACTTGAAGGTATAAGATACAGCCATCCTTTCATAGACAGAGAGGGTGTAAGTATTCTGGCAGACTTTGTTTCAGATGATACAGGAACCGGAATTGTTCACTCAGCTCCCGGACACGGTGAAGAGGACTACATAGTAAGCAGAAAATACAATCTCCCTGTTCTTGCCCCTGTGGACGATTACGGCAGATTTACAAATGAAGCTCCAGAGTGGCTTCAGGGAATAAAGATATGGCAGGCAAATGAAATTATAGTTAAAAGGTTGAAAGAAACCGGATACCTTCTTCACACAGAAGAGATAACTCATTCCTACCCACACTGCTGGAGATGTAAAAAACCGGTAATATTCAGGGCTACTCCCCAGTGGTTTATCGCACTTGACAAAGGAAATCCAACACTAAGAGAGATAGCTCTATCTGAAATCAAAAAGGTAAAATGGATCCCGGAATGGGGAGAGATAAGAATCAGCAATATGGTGGAACAAAGGCCTGACTGGTGTATTTCAAGACAGCGTATCTGGGGCGTGCCTATTGTTGCTTTCTACTGCGAAAAATGTGGAAAGCTTATAGCGTCTCAAGAGATCGCTGAACATGTGGCGGATATATTTGAAAAAGAAAGTGCAGATTCATGGTACGAAAAACCTGCAAATGAGCTTCTGCCAGATGGATTTAAGTGTCCCGAATGTGGTGGAACAGAATTTAAAAAAGAGATGGATATCCTTGACGTGTGGTTTGATTCTGGAAGCTCTCATGCCGCTGTTCTTGAAAGGAGAAAAGAACTAAAGTGGCCTGCTGACATGTATCTTGAAGGTTCAGATCAGCACAGAGGATGGTTCCAGGCAAGTCTTCTTGAATCATGCGGAACAAGAGGGAAAGCTCCGTATAGATCGGTCTTAACACACGGTTTCACCCTTGACCAGCAGGGAAGAAAAATGAGCAAGTCTCTCGGAAACGTTATCTCACCTCAGGATATAATAAAGCAGTTCGGCGCTGATATTTTAAGGCTGTGGGTATCAAGTGAAAACTTCTCAGAAGACGTAAGAATTTCAAAAGATATACTCAAGCAGATAGCTGACGTTTACAGAAAAATACGAAACACCATAAGGTTTATCCTTGGAAACCTTAACGACTTCAATCCTGAAACAGACACTGTTCCATTTAAAGAGATGGAAGAGATAGACAGATGGGCTCTTACAAGACTCTCACAGATCAAAAAGGAAATTTTAAAATTCTATGAAGAGTTTAAATACAACAGAATTTATAGAGTTATTTACAACTACTGCGCCACAGAACTCAGTGCAACATACCTTGATATTTTGAAAGATACCCTATACTGCGAACTTCCAGATTCAAAGAAAAGAAGAAGTGCCCAGACAGCAATATATACGATATTAAGAGAGCTAACCAAACTCCTTGCCCCCATACTTTCCTTCACCATGGAGGAAGTTTACTCTCACATACCAGGAGATAAGGAGGAATCTGTATTCCTTGAAAACTTTGAGAGTGAAATACCAGAAGAAAAAGAACTCCTTCCTGTGTGGAAAAAACTTATAGATGTTAAAAAAGCTGTAAATAAAGCATGTGAAACTGCAAGAACAGAAAAACTTATAGGTCATTCCCTTGAAGCAGCAGTAAAAGTTTACGCAGACGGAGAAATTTTTGACCTGCTTAAAAAGTATGAAAGCCAGCTTCCATACATCTTTATAACTTCTAAAGCGGAAGTTTTAGCACTTAAAGAAGCTCCTGCTGAGGCTGTTTCAGATGAAGAGATAGAAAAACTTAAAGTTTTAGTTGAAAAAGCACCGGGTAAAAAGTGCGAAAGGTGCTGGATGTTCTCTGAAGACGTAGGTAAAGATTCAGAATACCCGGATGTATGTCCAAGATGTAAAGAGGTTCTGAAAAAACTGGGGGAGTAACATTCCCCCCTTTTAACCCTATAACGGAGAAAGTGTGAGTTTTTACACGATAAAGGAGCTACCTGAATCTGACAGACCAAGAGAGAAGCTTTTAAAGTTAGGTGCTGAAAACCTCACAGATACAGAACTTATAGCAATACTTCTTAGAACCGGAACAAAAGGAAAGAATGTTTTAGACCTTGCAAGAGAACTGCTGAAACACTTTAGCGGTATAAACGGCCTTTCTGAAGCTTCCATAGCCGAACTTTCAAAGTTTAAAGGACTTGGAAAAACTAAAGCGATAACACTAAAAGCAGCCATTGAAACAGGAAAAAGAGCAGGGATAGTTGCCAGGAAACCAAAAATCTCATCCCCTGAACAAGCTTACAACATTTTAAGAAACTTCTCTTTTAACAAAGTAGAAATCTTTGGCATAATAACATTAAACACAAAAGGAGAAGTTATAAATATCCACCAGATTACAAAAGGGGGACTTAACTTTACTCACATCACACCCAAAGAAGTATTTCACCCGGCCGTGAAGGATTTATCAAACACGATAATTCTCTTTCACAACCACCCTTCAGGTTCTCCAGAACCTTCAAGTGAAGACATAAAAATCACCCATGAACTTATAAAAGCAGGTAATCTCCTTGATATAGAAATTGTTGACCACATAATCCTTGGAAACAACATCTTTTTCAGCATGAAAAAAGAAGGTCTGATTTAGTTAGAAAACTCTTCAACTATCCAGCTTTTTATCTCATCTCTAACTTTTCTAAAGGTTTCCAGAATCTCCTCCTCATCTCCTGTTGCAGACGAAGGATCTTTAAAACTTTTATGAACATACCTTTTCGCACCTGGAATATAGGGACAGGATTCCTTTGCAGAATCACAGACCGTAACGACAACATCAAACTCTATCCCTTTAAGCTCTTCCACCTTTTTGGAAGTGTGAGATGAGATATCTATTCCTATCTCTCTCATAACCTTTACCGCATACTTGTTAACACCGGTAGACTTTGTCCCGGCACTATAAACATCATACCTATCCCCATAAACGGCTCTTAAAATTCCCTCAGCCATCTGAGAACGTGCCGAGTTATGAGTGCATACAAACAGAACTTTTTTCTTCATAACAACTCCTCTCTCCCAGCAACATCTATATTTTTATAACCATACCTTTTGAAAAGCTTTTTGACATACATGGTGGCAAATCTACCATCAAGCCCCGTACAGAAAACAAAAACCTTTCCACTCCCACACACTTCCGTAATAGAGTTAAGAAATATAAGTTTTCTTCCCTTCTTTGTCCTTTTATAAAGGGGATCTCTCCACTGACGTACCATATTGGCTTTACACTCATGCAGTTCAAGGCCATCAGGACCTGAAAAAGCAACATCTATCTCTTTAGGTGAAATCTCTTTTCTCCCCTTATAAAGTCTACATTGATTTATTCTTCGGTATCTTCCTTTAATTTTTAAAGGACCTCTCTTTGAAAGTAGAATTTCAAGAAAATCTCCCCTCCTTGTATCCGTGCTTCTTAAAAAGAATTTCTTCAAAATTTGCAAAAGTTCTTCAGCCTCCGAAAAAGAGATAACCCCTATATCATAACATTCTCTGACAGTATGAAAGATCCTCTCTGCTATAACTCTCTGCGGATCTGTAGGTCTGAACAGATTTATAAGTTCAAAAACATAACTTTTCAATTCCGGGCGGGAATCAAGAAAAGAAAAAAGCTCTTCCAGTTCACGACAGGTAATAGCACTTAAAGTTTTCCCTTTCCTGCAGGAACACTTACCATTCCTCATCCTTTCTTAACCTCGTTTAAAATAAGAGAAAGCACTTTACCGGCGGAATCTCTAAAAACAGCATCACAAATACTACTCAAAGATGTCTCTTCCAGATTGATCTCAACAAGAAACGCCCCGCCTCGCTTTGCATAAATCGGCAGTAAAGCCGCCGGTTGAACAACAGCAGATGTGCCGATTGAAAAGAAAAACTCACAAGCGCTGGAAATTTCAAACGCCTTTTCAACCGCCTCTTCCGGTAAAATTTCTCCAAACCATACCACTCCAGGACCAACTATTTCACCACAAACTTTACACACAGGAAGGACATCTTTAGTAAAGTTTTTTAAAACAGTTTCATTAAACTCATCGTCAGACATTCCTTTTAACACTTCTCTCCCTGAAAAAGGAAAAATAGATGAAAACTCCTTTTCTGAATACTCTTTACCACAAAACCTGCATTTCCCTCTGAAAATGTTTCCATGAAGCTCTATAACCCTTTTTGATCCAGCTCTAAAATGAAGTCCATCAACATTTTGAGTAATAACCCACACATCCCTCAACAGTCTTTCAAACTCAGAAATAGCCAAATGTCCACTGTTTGGCTCTGCCTTAGCTATAAGCCTCATTCTAAAAAGATACCACTGCCACACCCTTACAGGATTTTCAATAAAGGCATCCAGTGTTGCAAGCTCTGTCGGAGAATACCTGTTCCACAATCCATCTTTTCCCCTGAAAGTTGGTATTCCACTTTCAGCACTTATCCCCGCCCCTGTAAAGAATACAACTCTATTACTCTGAATTAACTTCTCCTTTAAAATCTTTAAATTCTCCATTCTTAACCCTGCCAACAAATTTGCCGGTTTTCATTATTTTAAAACTATCCCCTTTCCTCTTTAAAACCGCCTCAAACATAGAAGCATTATTTATCAGATATCTTACTACCACTTTATCATCATAAACTTTTTCTTCCACAACCCTAACGTTGTTAGAAAGAGTAGAAGCATCAAAGGTTACAAGAAAACGCCCCGCAATAAATGCAAAAACAAACCTTAAAATAAAAGCTGTAAAAAATACAAAAACAGCAAAAATCAAAAGTGTTTTAAAACTACCTAAAACCTTTTCTAAAACAAATGTAGCAACTATTCCACGAAAAGAAAAACTAAAAGCAAGAACAATTAACGCAGCAACAACTGCAATATTTGAAAAAGGTATCTTATCAAGTATAGTTCCCATATCCCAGCACCTTACAGCAGACCAGAATTCCCCTTTCCTGAGAAGCTCAATATAATATTTGAAAAACTCTGCCCCATCACCAGAGAACAAAAAGCTTTCAATTTCCAGAACCCCCACCATTTCCCCTCTAAAAGTAGATTAACTTCCAAATTTTTAAATTATGACTTTCAAGAAATATTGGTGCCCGGGGCGGGACTTGAACCCGCACGGTGTTGCCACCACAGGATCCTGAGTTTTATGTAAAGTTTTGTTTTTCAAGTTCTTTATTGTTAACTGTTCGCAGAATGGTCGCATAGTTGTTTCTCCAGCCATTTTTCAAGATAATCTGCAGGAATATCAAAACCGTGTTTCCGTAAACTGCTTATTAGCTCTCTGAGATATGCTACATCGTTGCTATTTAGATTGTCTTTTTCAAGTAAAATTCTTCTGAACTTTCTTCCGTCTTCACCGGTGAAGAGGAATATTTTTTTTCTTCTCAGGTCAAATTCTTCAAAAACCTCAACAACTTCTTTGGCTTTCATTTTTTGTTCCTCAACTCGTCGAGCGGATTTACATCTCCTTTCGTTCTTTCTATGTTAAGATTCATCCATTCAAGATATTTACCCATTATTTTTTCAGGAATTTCATAAGCTTTATTTCCTTTTTTTAGCTGCTCTTTACAGTATTTGTATATGGAATCAGCTATCAGGTAAACTTTTGGAGAACTTGAAAGAAAAGGATCTCTTTTAAATCTTATTACAGCTTCAGTTTCCACCGGAAGGACTTCATTAACGTTGAGTTTCTCTTTTTTTATTCTTTTATTTATATAATCTGCGAGTTCATAGAAGTCAAACGGGAAGGGGCCTTTCCTTTTAAGCATTTCTTCAATTTTCTCTGCAAGATGCGGTTTGTGTTCTTTATACCAGTCAAGGCCACCTGTCATCAAAAATTTATACTGGTCTCTTGAGAGCCAGCTTCCGGGTGCTTCTACCATTGCAAGAAGTTCTATGGATTTTGCTACTTTGGTAGTTATTCCGGGTGGATATTTTTTCCTGGTCATAAGTTTTCTCCCGATAGTTGTTCATAAAAGAATATAAAGCCTATTGAAAATATCACAAGGACACAATAGAATATAAGTAATACTTCTGGAGGAAGAAAAATGAAAAGGTTAATTTCTGCTTCCTTGTCTATTCTGCTCTTTACGTGTTCTGCAAAAGCAGGCATTAAGGATTATCTTGACAAATTTGTTGTGGAAGTACCTGCAGATACTGCCGGTGTTTATGAAAGTCAGCAAAGAAGGTATTACGTAGGTGGACGATTTACCTTGAAATCTCCGAAGATGGTTGTTAATCCCTTTTATGTCGAACCTCCGTCTATAAATACTGGCTGTAACGGTATAGATATCGCTTTCGGGTCTTTTTCCTATCTTGCTGATGATAAATTCTGGGAAGAATTTGCGAAGTCTATTTTCAATCCTTCAACAATAGCTGCAGTGGCTTATGACATTGCAATGGGAGCCCTTTGTGAAAAGTGTTCTTCAACACTGAAAAAATTAACAAGTCTTGCCAATCAGATTAACTCAATGAGTTTTGACAGTTGTAAAATAGCGACGGCGATAAGTGGTAATTTAAAAGAAAGGCTTGCAGGTACAAAGATAGCAAGTAACTTGAATGGCAAAACATCTACCTGGCTTTCAGGTGCTGAAACCTTTCTTGATGATATGACAGATCTCATAAGTGATTTTAACACCAATGTTGATTGTGCCGGTTTCGCCTGTGAAGTGGCAAATAAAATAACAGATACAGACAGCTTCCTTGAAGACCTTTTAAAAGACACGGATATGTATGATCCTGATCTTGTTAATCTTTTAAGGGCTTACATAGGAGATTTCAAAATAGTTTCTAAAAAGAAAAGGCAGGTATTCCCTGTTGAAAATGCTACTGCTGAAAGAGATTCTGTTAATGGTGCAAAAGAACTTGTGGCAATACTTACAGGTTATGAAGACGGAGAGTGCAAAAGCAGTGTCACTGAGGAAGGGGTTGATAAAAACGGGAATACTGTAAATGTGGCAAATTATGTCCCTGCGTGTAAAGAGGCAGAGGATGCTATTACTGACATATTTAATGCAATAGATTACAGATACACTCCTTCAGCAACCACAACAAACTTTATAAGAAAGTTTAACGTTCCGGTGTATTCTCTTTTAAATACTCTCTCTCTTGCTCCTGCAAGTGTCAGAGAAGCAATAAAATCAAAGCTTGTCAGGTATTTTGCATATGAATACGCCTATGAGATTCTTCAGCATACCTTTTCAGGTATCGGGCAAAAGTTGACTTTTGTGAAATATGCGATGGATCCTGACCTGAGGGAAACTAAATATGGAGGAGCTCTTGAAAGAAATATAGAAATGTTACGGAACAATATGGCAAAAATAATGAAAGAGATGAACAGGCAGTATGCAGAGGTTCAACAGGATTTTTACAGGACTGTTCAGCAGCAAAAAGTGTATGAGGATCTACAGAAACAGGTTATGGCTTCAATGAGCCATTCTCCGATTGCTGGGGCTTATCTTGCTTCTTTAGGGCTGAATAAACTTTAATTTGGAGAGGGGATTTTGAAAAAGAAGATTTTTATTTTTCTTTGCATATTGCTTTTTCCTTCTGTTCTTTACGCAGCAACACCTGCTGACACCATATATACATGGGGATATGGCGATATTCTGGCAAAGGCTCTTCACGGTGTGGCCGATGTTGTAGGTTCCGGCAGCTTTGAAACCATATTTAAAATTTTTCTTGCCCTTTCTTTATTCTCTTCTGTTATCAGTCTAATATTTTCTATAGGTAGAAGAGTTGATTATTTTTCAGTTTTTAAAATGTGGATTTTCGGTTCAATGGTTTTTACCCTTCTTTTTACTGTAAAAATTCCTGTGGCTGTGGAAGACGTTTCAGGGTTCAGTCAGGTAGTAAACAATGTGCCCTGGTTAATAGGGAAACCTCTTGCCTTTTTTTCACAGATTGAAAAAAGGATGGGAGAAGTTGTTGAACAGGCGTTTTTTCCTACAACTTCTTACATAGGATATAATCAACTTGGTCCAATTACACCCCTTTCGATGGTTGCCGGGGAAGTAGAAGCTACCACACCTGTTGATCCCTATCTATACAAGAGTATCAATAACTATGTAAAAGATTGTGTGATTCCCGATATACTTGATGGTTCTAAAAGTCTTATTACCCTTCAATCTTCACATACTCTCTGGACGGACCTCGGAGATACAAATCCTGCACGGTTTACTGTTGTCTATGATTCTACAGATCCCGATGGTACGGTTTATGATTGTCCATCCGCTTACGGAGTGCTTGACGGTCGAGTGAGAATTTATGCAGCCGGTGATGGTCTTAATGTTCTGTCAAACAGTCTTGGCTTTGTTTCTTCTTCAATTATTGCAAGTTCTCTCGGGCTTGCTAACGATTATTTTATGTCTTACTCAGCAAGTGCTCAAGATGCCATTTTGCAGGGTATAGCAATAAATCAGATGAAGTCGGGATATAGAGAGTGGGCGATAGCTGCCGGAGTAAATCCTGATGCTATTTCTTACTCTCTTTCTACGGCCACGCAGCAGCTGAAACAGACATCTCTTGCGAAGGCAATTACAGGAGCAAAATACCTGCCGATGGCAAAAGGGGTGGGAACTGCCTTTTTTGTGGCGATGCTTCCTTTTATGATTGTTATTTCTCTCTTTTCAGGTCCGAGGGCATTTAAGGTTGTTCTAACAGTATATGTGTGGTTTTTACTGTGGCATGTTGGGGAAGTGATTCTAAACGCCTTTCTGCTAAACTCTGCCCAGAGCCAGCTTTCGGCAATAGCTGCTGGCGGTCCCACTCTAATGAGTGCCGCAAATGTTGCTGCAGCTTCTCAGGATAAGATTATTGCCTTCTCATCTTTCTACTGGTTAATACCGACTATAAGTTTCGGGCTTGCTTCAGGTGCTGCTTATGCTTTTTCTTCTGTTGCTTCCGGAATTATGGGAGCCGCTTCAGGTGCTGCAGCTGCAGGAGCTGCAGAAGCTGCTAAAGGTTCTGCAAGTTTTGGAAACCTCGCTTATGGAAACGTTTCCTCAAACAATATTGACTGGTTACACAGAGAGAATATGGGAACCGAGACAAGAATGGATCTGCTAAATTATTCCATGAACGGTAGAAGATCTATCAGTACCTCTTTCGCAAACAGAATGAACTCAGGAGGGGTATATAAAGAGCAAATAGCCAATCAGTCCGTTTCTGCATTTGGCCTTCCTGGTGTTTCAGGTAAAGATAAGTTTATAGATGGAGAAGCTGTTTTTGGTGATAAAGGAGTGACCATACACGGGAAAACCGCAGGTGGATGGAATATTGATGGCCTTATTAACAAAAATGGCCAATTTACAGGAGTAATGAAAACAGGAAACAAAGAATTACAATATGACCATGGAGTTCCCATAAAAGAGAAGATTTTCGGGGAGGATGGTTCTGTAACCGAACGTATAGGTGATGCTGTTTCATGGAAGAAAGCCGGTGGTGGATTTGAAGGTGTCAATGGAACCATAACCGGAGTGTCTCTTTCATCAGCTGCCATTAAAAGTGCTTTAACGGCAAAAGAGCAGCTTTCAGAGCGTGCCTCGGATATGTGGAAAAAAGGCCAGCAACTTCTTAACAAATATACTGAAAAGTTCGGAATTGACAGAAGTTTTTCTGATATTACAAGGGCCGGTAAAACGGTGGAGAACGGAAGTGACTACTCCGAAGAAGTAAAGCAGATGGCAAAGAGAGAGGAATCTTCAGCCGTTGAACATGCTCTTGAGGATCTGGTGAAGTCAGGGGAGATTAAGAAAAATGAAGTTCAAGGAATGTTAAAAGCAGGGGCTAACTTAGTAGGTATCGGGGCTAATGGTGTTATTCTCCGCTCCAAAGATAACCGTTATGAAATTGCCCTGACAGGTAAAACAGCTCAGAAATTTAAGGAAGCTTTTGTTAAGAACTACATATCTTCTCAAAGCGGTAGAAAGGTTCTTAAAGAGGCCGAAAGAGGTTCTAAAGATGAAGAATTCAAAGAAAGATTATCAAGTGCTGTATCTTATGGGGAAGAAGCTTCAAAATATCTTGCTAAAGCTCATGAATATAAAGAAGAAGCTTCAAAAATGAATGAAAAATCTCTTTCTGCAGGCATTAACGTTCTTCCGGAGGCGATAAACGAATATCTTGATAGTAAAGGGATAACCGATAAAAATGCAAGATACAGAAAAACTGCAGAAATAGTAGATAAAATGAATAAACTGTTTGCCACCGACCCACAAAAAGGTGTTCAGTATTTGAATCGCATTTCTGGAGGGGATTATAAAACCCTTGAAGATATTTCAAGGATGAAGGTTGATATTAAAAAGCCGGAAGATTTTAGTGTCAAGAAACAGATGGGAAAAGGTCAAAGCTTGAAGGATGAGGTTTTAGGTGGCATAAACAGCGGGGGAACCAGTGTTAATGGGAAATATTCAGGCAATCCGGGAAATAATGCTTCAACCGGAGTTTCGGTGCTCCATAATGCGGTTGACCCGCAGGTTTGGAAAGGGCATGTAACAGGTAAAGAAAATATAGAAATGGTTCAAAATCTGTTGAGAAATTCTTTTGCCAGAAGGGGACTTACCTACGATAAAGACAAGATATATGTAGAGGCCTGGAATAACGATGCAAGAAGAATTTTTCCGGCTGCAAGAAAAGCCATAGACAACAAGATGATACATACTGTCCTTGAGAAAATGCAGGAATCTCCGGATAAGAAAGTGCAAAATATTGATGAAAATTTCATGAAAAGCATGAAGTCCGGAGAGGTGGTTGAAACCGAAGGTGGACTAAAGGTTGCGAAACTTACCCCCGGAACTTATTTAACATATAGTAAAGATACTGGTTATTCAGTACTTGAGTTTAATGATGAAAAAGCTGAATCTTTAAGAGTTAAAAATTTGAATCCCAACTGGAAGTTAGAGTGAAAATTTATTGCTTACTTACGGATAGCTTACCTTAACGATTTGAATCTTGCTTTTGCACGGAGCCGAAATTTAAGAAGAAAGAAACTCTTTGGAAATTTAACAATGATACAAGGTTTAATCTTATATTTTATTTTCTGTTCCCCTCTGTTTTTATTTATCGCTTTTCCCATTTCCGAAAAGAATTCAGGGGGTAGTGTAAAACTTGAAGGCCAACCTCCAGCAGTACCGTCTATTAATACAAGTTTATCTTTATTTCTTGCGGGATATTTACTGAATTTTCTTTTTAAAAAGTTTTCCTCCTGCTTTTCCACAAGATGCTTAGGTAGTCCAGTAAACTTGCCTATTTCTTCTTTTTCGGATAGATTTTTGAAGAAATCACCTATTCCCATTTTCATCCTCTGATAGGGTTTCAAAATAAGCTATAATTTCCAGCATCCATTCTATCATTTTTTCCTTTTCGGATTCTGAAAACTCTGTTGATGAAATTGAATCGCAAAGTCTTTCAAGTTGTTCGTGTAGCCAGTGCAATGGTTCTTTTTTCATGCTTTCCTCCTCGTATGCTATCATTTCAGTTGAGTATTTTAACTTAAGGACTAATATTAATTTATATTCAAAATTGTGTAAGTCAAGCTAATTCATGCACAATATTGTAGGGAGATGTTTTTTATGTGTAATAAGCAAAACGATTTTTCTTTTAGAATAAAGAGGCTAAGAGAAACTTTAAAGATGACTCAAAAAGAATTTGCAGAAAAAATTGGACGTTCACATCGTTCAGTTCAAGAATGGGAAAGTGGAAGAGTAATTCCTCCAGAAAATATTTTAAAATTTATAGAAACAGTCTTTTCCGTTAACCCAGAATGGCTTCGTCACGGTAAGGGAAAGATGTTTTTGAAAAAGAAACCTGAATCCAATCTAAAGTTTCTTGGTAATGTTGAATCGGATTTTGTTCTTGTTCCTGTTCCAGTTATATCCGGAGTGAGAGCGGGAAGAGGACTTTACCCAGAGATAAATAATCCGGAAGAAGTGGAGATGTTTTATGTACCAACAAAAAGAGCAGAACATCGGATGTTTTTTTTCAAAGTTGAAGGAGATTCTATGAATCCAAGATTAAAAGATGGAGATTGGGTTCTGGCAGATCTTGACTCTTCTGTCTATTCGGGAGATCTTGCGGTTGTAGAACTAACTAACGGTGAATTGATGGTGAAAAAGTTCCGTGAAAAAGGAGATATTGTAATTCTTGAAAATTACAACACAGATTATGAACCGATTGTTGTTAAAGAATCAGATATTAAGAATCTTGCAAAAGTTATTTCTATACTCCCGAAAGGAGAATCCTGATTTCAAAACTTCCAAAGAAGCTTCGGGAATTTAATTCTTCCTGCACTATAAAAAGATATATAATCTTTATAGTAAAGCTCTTCAAGAGCCTTTCTTACTGTTTTTGAAGATAAATTCATGAATTCTGCGAGCTCTTTAGTTGTTTTAATTATGATTTCATCTCCTGCGGGTTTTAACCATACCAATGAACATAAAGTAATCTTTGCAAGAGGAGAAATGTAATAATCAAAAATATCTTTAGGAATCCATATAAATGCCAGCAGAGATGGAGAAAAATCTTTTATAAGGTAGCAGTTATATCGGTGGTGTTTTTTTATGGAAATAATTCCTTTTTGTTCAAGAATATCTATAGAAGCATGAACTGTTTTAAGGGTATATCCGGTAATTTTTGAAAGAGTCCTCATTGAAGGGAAAGCTTCTCCTTGATGATTCATATAACTATATAAACACATAAGTGTGTATCTTGCCGATACGGGTATTTTAGATTTGAATGGTTCAGGGAAACATGGAAAATAGTTTTCCTTGAAGGTCTGAAAGAAGTCATAAAAGAGTTTTTTCTTGTCATCGTTATACGCCATTACCTTTCTACGCACATCTATCTCCACTGTCCAGGTTATTGCGTATAGTATATTCCATACTGGAAAAAACTACAACAATGGAAAGGGAATTTTTTGGATTCCCCTTATACTTAAGTACTACTTTTAGGCATTCTATAAGTAATTACTTAAATATCCTTTTGAAGGAACTTTTTATAACTATTTAGGAAATAAATAAAACAAATTAAAATGGAAAAATTAAAACGTCAATTGAAAAAACTTTAACAATAAGAATGGAACTTTTTTTCCGCTCCTCCCCCGGGCACATTTCCGCCGCACTTCCAAACAAAACTTCAACATGTCTGCACAAAACTTCAGCAGTTTCCCTTCCTTTTCTCTATTTTTCCGAGCGGCGGAAATGTGCGGTAGAAACAAGAAAACTATATTTCCCGCTCCCCTCAATTTTCGTGCGTGAAAATGTATATACAATCTATACAGTATTGCCAATCTATACTGTATATACAATACAAACATCTATATTGTATTGCCAGTATATATATCTATACAATATTGACGGTTAATGTGAAATTGTAGAAGAAGGTCACAAAAGGAACGACAAACTTTGATATTTTTCAAAACCATCAATTAACAATTTTTTATTTGCCGGAAATTCGTTAAACAGCTCAAGTTGTTTTTTATTTAAATCCACTTTATACTTAACCTCAATGAGCGTTTTATCTTCAGTAAAAAAGTCAATTTCTATACCGTCCCGTAAAACATAACATGGCTTTCTATTTTTTATCTTTAAAAAAACCAGGTTTTCAAATACCGCTCCCAGATCCCTGAATCCTGTAATAACATTTCTTATACCAACATCACCAGCATATATCTTTTTAGGAGATTTCAGCCTTTCATTGAGTTTTCCGCATCTTTCTATTGCATAAATAATATACGTATCCAGAAAATACTCAAAAAATCTCTTCGCTGTATCGGGACTTATCCCTAATACTTTTGATATTTTATTCAAGCTCAGCTGCTTTCCAGCTCTTTCCATAAGCAGAAGAAAAAACTCTTTTACAGCCGTTTTCTCTTTTATGTTGTGCATGGCTATTATGTCTTTATAAAGAATATCATCAATAAGATGTTTTATGTACTCCAGGTCTTCCGTTAAAACATATTCCGGAATTCCTCCGATTTTCATGTAATCTTCAAAATAACCTTCTAATAGATGTTTATCTGCTTTTTTAATTTTTATTCCTTTAAAGTTCAAAAACTCATCAAAATCAAGGGGTAAAACTTCTGTAATCTTTTCTCTTCCAGTTAAAAAGGCTTTTTTATCTTTCAAAACCGAAGCTGAAGATGAAGAAACAAATAGTTTGGCATTGTAAAGGTCATATAAGTTTTTTAGTTGAAGTGCAAAATCCTTTTTATATGTAACTTCATCTAAAAACAGATAGATTTTTTCCGAAAAAGACAACTTCTGTAATTTTAAGTATTCTTCCACAATATCAAGAATACTCAGATTTTCCAGCTTATAAAAATCCAGAGATATAAAAAATATACGATTCGGTTGAATGTTTTTCTCGTGTATCAGTTTATCAATAATCAGTTTGATTATTGAAGTTTTACCAATACGGCGAAGTCCTGTAATAATCTCAATGGAGGGATTATCAATAGATGACACCAAAGGTACTGTATATTTAGGCCTATCAATAAAGTTTATTTTATACTCTTCTTCCCACCACGGATTGAATCTATAAAAAATCTCTTCCATTTTCTCTACCTTTCACTGTAAGTTTGTAAATAAATATATGATATGGTCGTATAAAAATCAATAATTCTATACGATGGCATCGTATAAACTTTCTACTCTTCTCTCTGTTTTCAGCCGCTCCCCCTCAATTTTTGTGTTTTTGCATGCAGGATATGTGTCTATACGGTATATACATCATATACAATCTATACAATACAGACATCTATACAGTATTGCCAATCTATACTGTATATACAATACAAACATCTATACTGTATTGACAGTATTGACTGTATATCCAGTACAGAATATCAGCCGAGACTATAAGCCGCTCCCTCTGGAAATATCTCTTTTTTCTCTCTGTTTTCAGCCGCTCCCCCTCAATTTTTGTGTTTTTGCATGCAGGATATGTGTCTATACGGTATATACATCATATACAATCTATACAATACAGACATCTATACAATACAGACATCTATACAGTATTGCCAATCTATACTGTATATACAATACAAACATCTATATTGTATTGACAGGATATACAATCTATATAATACAAATATCTATACAATATTGACAGTATTGACTATACAGATTATACTGATAGAAGACAAAATAGAATATAAGCTGCGTAGGAGGTAAGATGATAATCGGACTTGATGTAGGATTCGGAAGAACAAAAGTATGTACGGAAGAAAAATGCTTTTCATTTCCGTCCTGGGTAGCAAGACACACCCCATCAGCTGACGAAGAAGTGGAAACTGTTTCCCTTTTCGGTGAAGAATACGTAGTGGGAGAGGATGCAAAATATGAGAGCAGTCTTATAGAGATATCGGATATAAAAGACTATCTGAAATATCTGCCGCTCTTTCTCAAGTATGTTTCACAGAATCTTTCAGAAACTCCGGAAATTATAATTACAGGCCTTCCACCGAAATATAGAAACTATGCGGAAAAAGTGGAGAAGATAATAGAAGATACGGAAGCGGCCGGCAAAGTCATACCACAAGGGATGGGAATATTCTTTGACGTGAAAGGACAGGTTTCACAAAGCGAAGATATACTGATAATAGATATAGGCTACAACACACTTGATTACATTATGCTTGTAAAAGACGAAAGAAAGCAAATAGGCTTCAGAAAAAGAAAATCAAACACAATAGACAACTTTGGAATAAACAGAGCGGTTCTTGAGTTCAGGAACAATCTGGAAGACAGCTATATAAAAAATCTCTCACTTACAAGATTAAACGAAATTTTTATAAACGGTAAAGGAAGAATACTTAACGAGACGGTGGATTTTTCCAAACAGAGAGAAAGGGCTGTTAATGCGTATGCTGAAATGGTGATAGGAAGATTAAAGACAGAAGTTGGAGATTTTATAGCCAACGTTGAAACGATAGTTATAGCAGGAGGAGGAGCAAGATTTATAAAGGGAGAGATGATAGGAAGGCCTGATGCTTTCATTCCCGAAAAACCGGAATTTTCGCAGGCAAGGGGATATTTCGTATTTGGGAAAACTCTCGGGGAAGAAAAATGATAGAAATTCATGTAGTGTGTGACAGGTGTGGGGAGCGTGAAGTTGTGAAAGTATCCGGGACAAAAGTCATAGCCGCTCACCCTTTTGACATACGGCCTGACAGCTGGAAACTCTTACATAAAAACGGAAAATTGCTTTTTTTGTGTGAAAACTGTTGTCTGGAGGATACAGGTGAAGAAAAAACTGATGATAAGTCTGGATAAAGAAATTCATCAAAAACTGATCTCTGCCGCTCCTCCTTATTTTCGTTCTCTTTTTATAGAAGTTGTTCTGGAGGAATTTTTTAACAGACACTCTCCAGAAGAGATAAAAGAGAAAGTTTTTAAGGATTTTGACAGAAAAGCTGTAAGAGAGCGGTTAATAAACTTGTTTAATTGCAATTTTAATGAAAATTTAAATAAAATTGATAGAAATTCCGGAGAAGAATTTAAAAAATCAGCTCCGGAAATTGAAAAAGAAATAGATGAAATGTGGTAGGGAGGTGAAAATGAGGAAATTGGTAGTCCTGACGGCTGTTTCAGCTGTAATGTTTTCATCATGTGTTGGAGCGGTTCAAGAAGCCGTTGCTCTGTATGACAGTGCAAGTGCTCTCAATAAGGGGTATCACTCCTACAAAATGGTTAAGTCTTTGAAAAATGCGCCACCTATCTTTAAAGACTATGATTGCGTAAAAGTGCAAACTCTCATAATTCCTGCGGAAGCCGGTAAAGCAAAAGAGTTAAGGGATGCTTTCATTGATAATTTTAAGTATATAGTTAGAGAGTATTTGAAAGCAGCTAAGCTTGACAACATCACTGTATGTGATACGGATAATTGCACATGTAAAGGGAAAACACTTGTTGTTCAGTTTTTAGAAAACGGTTATTCTCCCAATCTGTTTAACAGAATAACAATAGGGGGTATGTTGAGAGGAAAGTTAAGATATATAGATTCTGAGAGCGGGAAAGTCTTAAGAGAAGAAAACATGGAAGTTGCAAAAGATTATAAGACGCTTTTACAGGAAATAGCTATGTCAGTTAGTACAAAGGCTGCTCAGACAGCTTTGAAATTACATCCTGAGGAAAATCCAGAAAAGTTGATTGATCGGCTTAACAAAGTAAAACCGATTAAACCCGAATACGAGAAGCTTTTTGAAAACAGTAATTGATGAGGGAAGGGATGAAAAAGCTAATGTTGGCTACTCTTTTTGTAGCGGCAGGATTGACAGGCTGTGGCGGAGGAACATCAACAGAAGATATTTTATCAACATCAACATCCGTGAGCGGTATAGATTATGCAGACAGTATATTAACCGGAGGGGGATATACTGTCAGGGCACAGCTGGGTGATCTTGATGGTGCATCTGTAAATGTGAAAAATCTTACAACCAGGGAAACGTTGTGGGAAGGAGAAACAAAAAACGGGGTATTTAAAATTCCCGATACCGTTGCCCTTGAAGACAACGAAGTATATCTGATTACTGTATCAGGGGGAACAGATCTTGATACAAATGACGACGGATTTTATGGAGATTCTGCACCTAACTACGGAACAATATATGCAATTGTGACAGGAACGGATATAAAAAATAATAACCTTGTGGTTTCACCGCTCACCACATACGCATATGAGACACTTTATAAGAGCGGCTACTTTTCGGATATTAATACTGTAAAAAAAGAGGCATACTGGAGATTAAGGAACGCTTTTGGAAACATAGTGATTCCTCTTACCACATACACCTGGGGAATGACTGATAACATATATCAACTTATGAAAGATTATGTTGATGATATTAGAAACGGAGAAACCGATAAGGTAAAGATCGGCAGGGACATGAAAGAGATTAAAAATATTACCGGGAACGAAGCATACTGTATCGATTTTATCCTGGAAATTGCCCAGTTTATTGCCGTAACGGATGAAAACTGTAATCAGAAAAGATTAGAAGACTATGACTATTATGAAGGTGAAGTTAAAGTTCGGTCTCACGGTTCATGGGAAAATGCTACCGGTGTTACAGTCAGCTCTGCAAGTTTTCAGTTTCCGGATGGCAGGTGGGAAACTTTATTTGATGAGCGGCCGGGTAGTATTACCTGGGTGGGAGTAGCTGGAAAGGATATCTATACTCTGTTGATGAATGTTACAGGTACAGGAACCCTTTACCATTTTGTGAATACAGGTTCAGGGGTAGAAGAGAAAAACAACACAACTATTTCTGGAATTCAGAAGTTTTACCTTGTAACAAACAGAAATAAGACAGAAACAGGTGTGTTTATCCAGGCTGATGACGGAGTTTACATTCTGGATTCAAACCTGAATTACGCTAATTATCTGCCCGGAGTAACTGTTGATATTCCCGGATACTATTTCATTAAGCTTTCAAACGGAAATGTTTATGATGCCAATCTTAATCTGACTACTGAGTTTGATAAATATATATATTCCGATGTTGTAAATCCTGATGGCTATGTATATGTAAACGGAAAAGAAGTAATTGCCAATAATCTCACCAGTATTGAGGGCAACAGCAAGAAAACGTATTTTGGTAACTATCTCTTCTATCAGCCGGGTACTGCTTCCGGATATGATGTGGAAAATGTAACCATGATTAACCTTGATTACGTGGAGTAATTTTGAGAAAAGTTTTCTTGCCGCTCCTCCTTGTTTTCGTTCTCTGTTTTTCAGGGAGAGCGGTCGCTTTTTCTTTCAAGGAATACGGAGAATATTCCGGAATTATCGCTACCGGATTTTCTGGAATAACAAACTCAGGATACGGCCAGGGATGGAAGTTTGAAACGGGATTTGTTAGACAGAAGAAAAAAGAAAACTATCTTCTATCTTATGGCCTCACTTTCAGATTTCTATCAGCTGAAAATAGTTATCCCATAGACTATCCTCTTCTCTACGATCTTCAGGGAAACGTTCTGTATTCAACAGAGGTGACGAAGCTTGAATCTTTGAATGTTGCTTCTTTCAATGTTCCTGTGTATGTGACAGTTTCTACGGGAGCGGGCAACATTTTTGCAGGTGGATATGTCAGCTGGATTTTTGATGCAACTGCAGAAGAAACTATAGAAGAAATCAGGGATACTTCAACATATACCGATACGAATTTCTCAAAATTTGATGCAGGTGTTAGAGCGGGTATAGAGTGGAACATAGGAACATTCTACAGGCCGCTCTTTGTGGGGTTTGAATTTGAAAAAGGCTTTTTTGATATTTTTCCCGATCTTCCAGGATCACAGACAATCTGGGGAATCACAGGATTTTTGAAAATTCAGTTATAGTTCGGGGAGGGAAGCATGATATATTTTTTATTTGATATAGAAACCATTAAGGATTATGATTTGCTGGAAAAAGCAGGGAGTGAAAAAGATAAAGAAAAAGCAGATAACGGGGAGTTTGTTAATGCTGTTTTTCACATTCCGATTGCCTTTTCTTTTATGGCTTTTTCAGAAAGAAAACTCCTGGGATTCAAATCTTATGTAGGTGAAGAAAGATACATTGTTAAAATTTTCTGGGAAAAGGTTAATAAAGCTTTTACCTGTAAAGAGCCCGGACCGGTATTTGTAACTTTCAATGGCAAAAATTTTGATTTTCCCGTAATGCTTTTAAGGGGCATGAAGATTAAAGATGATGAGATAGTTAAAAAAGCATTGAAGTATTATCTTGAAGACTCCGATAAATGGGAAAAGGAGCGGCCGAACTATAATTCAAGATACACCAGATACCATATAGATCTTATGGAAGTTTTTAATGTTAGAACATCACTTAAGGTACTTTGTTCCCTTTTTGGTATCCCGGTTAAAACAGAAGCTCATGGAAGTGAAGTGGAAGAACTTTATAGAAACAAAAAATTTAAAAAGATAGCTCAATATTGTGCTGAAGATGTACTGGCAACTGCAAGACTGTTCACTGTTTTCACAAGTATGAAAACAGGTCAAACTTTCAATTTTTTGAGGGAGAAGATTGATGTGAAAATAATAAATCAATGGTCGGAAGAAGATTCGTGAATGTAATTTAACTAAAAATACGCTCTAAGTCCTCTTCCGTAAGGGAGGGGATACAGAGCGACGCCGTAAGGCGTTGTATTGACAAGCGTCAGTTCTGAACATAGAATAAGGGTATGGAGTACAAGCTGGATAAAGGGTGTCATTCTGTATATTCCCTTCAGTTCCACCTTGTATTAGTGGTAAAGTATAGGAAAAAGGTTCTGATAGGGAAGCTTGCAGAAAGACTAAAGGAGATAGTTGTGGAAGTAGCAGAGCACTTTGGTATTGAGATAATAGAGCAGGAAACGGATAAAGACCACATTCACATCCTGTTTTCCTCACGACCTACGGTTATGCTTTCAAGGTTTGTGAATTCACTCAAGTCAGTAACATCAAGAAAACTGAGGAGAGAGTTCCCAGAAGTTATGAGAAAGGAGCTTTGGGGTGGAAAGTTCTGGTCTCCATCCTACTTCATAGCAACGACTGGACAGGTGAAACTGGAGGACATAAAAAGATATGTCCAGAGCCAAGGAAGAAAGTAAATTTTTGCTTACCTATAAATTCAGAGCTTATCCTTCTGCTCTGCAGGAATACAAGTTGGAAAACTGGCTTTTTGCTCTATGCTGGCTCTACAACCATGCACTTGAAGAAAGGAAAAGAGTCTGGAAGGAAGAGAGGAGAACTGTAAAATATTCAGAACAACAAAACAACCTACCTAAGCTCAAGAAGAAAGAACCGATACTAAAACTTGTTCACTCCCAAGTTCTCCAAGATACACTCAGGAGAGTAGATAAAGCATTCCAAAAGTTTTTCCAAGATTTAGAGAGGAAGAAGAAAGGAGAAAAGGTAAAGGTTGGTTACCCAAAAAAGAAACCGATAGCGAAATACAAGTCTCTTACTTTTTCGCAAGTCTGGATGAAACAGAAAGGGAAATTAGTTCCGATAATCAAACTGGAAAAGAAGAATAACCGATTTGCATACCTTCACCTACCCAAGATAGGTAAACTCAAGATAAGACTGCATAGAGAAATTGACTGGACAAGAGCAAAGACAGTAACAGTAAAGAGAGAACCAAGCGGAAACTGGTATGTATGCATAAGCGTAGAAGTTGACCTTGACCAGATACTCAAAGAGGCAGAAGAAAGGGTAGAAAGAAAGATAAAAACGGTAGGAATAGACTTAGGAGTGAAACATCTTGCAGTGACCAGTAAAAAAGACTACATAAAGCATCCGAAATTTATACAAAAACTTGAGAAAAGACTAAAGAGAGAACAGAAGAAACTATCAAGGAAAGAAAAAGGGAGCAGAAACTTTGAAAAGCAAAAAAAGAAAGTAGCAAAGATACACGAAAAAATAAAAAACGCAAGAAGAGACTTTCTCCATAAACTATCAAGGAAGTTAGTAGGAAGATACCATCTGATAAGCTTTGAAGACCTTGACATACCCGGTCTTGTAGAAAACAACCCATTAGCAAAACTAATACTTGATGCAGGATGGGGAACACTCATTACCTTTACCACCTATAAAGCCGTAATGGCAGGGGTAAAGGTGGTAAAAGTAGATGCGGCATATACAACTCAAGAATGTTCTTACTGTGGACTAAAAGTTCCCAAAACATTAGCAGATAGGATGCACAAATGTCCGAGATGCGGAATAGAGCTTGATAGAGACTATAACGCAAGCATAGTAATAGACAAGAGAGGAATAGAGAAAGAAGGGCTCACCCACCTTACGGGTGGTAGGGTCGGAGCGACCCGAACTTACGCCTGTGGAGAGGGCACTGGCGGGGTCTCCTCAAAAGGGGAGATTAGCTATCCCTCGCTGAAGCAGGAATCCCCTTGCGGGTCTTCTGGGTGGAGCAACTCTCGGCAGAGGGTTGTTTTCCTACCAGAAGCTCCGTCCGTAAGGGCGGAGTAGTTCACGGAAGAAACTTGTAGAAGCGTGAAAATTATTACAGGAAATAGAAATATGGAAAAAATAAAACCTAAAATTGACCACAACATAAACGTTGCAGGACTTTTGGTTACCGATGCTGATACTGTATTAAACAAGCTGACAAGAGAGAAAAAGGGACAACTAAAAGGACTTTATGTTTTTCCAAAGAAAATAGGGAATGGAGTAGTTTACATCTGCAACGGTGCGGAATTTCCAAATGCCAAAGCTGTAGATTTTCTTCTTTATATCCTTCATGTCGCAGAAACGAATAATTGGCCAAAAAAAATTAAAATTACAAGCCTTAACGCTTTGGCTAAAGAAATTTTTGGTATTAAACAATCTGGGAAAATCTGGAACGAAAAGATTGAAAGATTTTTAGTTGTATGGGCTAACCACAAGTTTTATTTCAAAAATTGCTTTTTCTGGCAAGGAAAAATTATTGATACAGTTATGCTTGGAGTAATTCAAAACTTTAAAATAGAAAAGCGTGGAAGAGGAAAAACTGCCACTTTAATAATTACTTTTGATGATGATTTCATTGAAATCTGCAAAAATACAACTTGGTATCGCCGTCCATCGTGGATAGAAATCAAAAAATTGCGGAAAGAAACAGCTAAAAGCCTTTACCTGCTTGCTTTAGAGTATAAGCCTGATGAGAAAACTAAAAATTGGAAAATCTATATAGATAGCGACCTAAAATACTGGTATCGTAATGCTCTCAATTCCCTTGCTGACCCTAAACATTTAAGACCTTCAATAATCCTGAAAAGGATTAACCGGGCAATAGAGGAAATCAACGAAAAAACAAATCTTCAGATGGAACTTCAGGAAACAGAAGAAGGAAATTACTGCATATTTGTAAAAGAAGTTTGCCCAGCTGGAACACAGGCTCTTGAAATTCCATTTGACAAGCTACCCGATGAAGAAAAAGCAATGCTTGTTGCTTACATTGAAACAGTAAAAGAAAAGAAAAAAATCAATAACATTTGGGGATTTTTACGCTCTATGAGTTCAAGACAGCTTAAAATCTGGCTAAAAAAAGCAGAAAAATACTTCAATTCTGAAGTTAAGGCGGATAAAGAAACAGATTTTATTGAGAAACCAAGACTTATAGAGAAACTGAAGGAATGGGGAAAAAAGAAATTTTCAGAAAAACCTTTCCTGTATGACACATACTTTGAAAAAAGTGAAATCTTAACAGCACTTGAAAATAATAAAGAAATAATTTTTATATGCAAAGATAAGGACTACGCTGACTTTTTAAATACAGCTATAAGCAAAAAATTCCAGAACGAATTAAAAGAGATATTTTTAAAAGAAATTTCCTTTAAAGGGAAAAACGAATAACTCCGTTTTAGAGGTGAGCTTGCGAATTATTTACACCAGGCATTTTTGTGAACAGCTTGAAGAGAGAAAACGGAACTCTCCCGTTCCGTTAACAATAGAGCTTATTGAAGACACAATCAAGAATCCTGACCTTGTTATGCAAGACCCAAAGTATTCCAAAAGAGAATGGAGAATCAAGAAAGTTGCAGGACGTTGCTTTAAGGTTATAGTTGAAGATATGGGAAAGGAAATTGTTGCTATAACGCTAATGTTTGACAGAACTTTAAGGAGGAAAGGACTATGCAGATAAGATACTCTCCAGATGTTGATATTCTGGTCATTAAGTTAAGCGATAAACCAGTTTACGAGAGCGAACATTTGGCAGAACAGGGAATAGTTATTGATTACGATGAAAATGATGAAGTTGTTGGACTTGAGATTTTTGGCTGGAGTGAGAGAAAAAAAATTGAACTGCCTTTCGTAGGTAAACTATTGCCTGTTTCAGCGTAGCTATGAACAGACAGCAGGAACTACACCGTATAAAATCAATTCCACCTGAAATAATCCTTGAAGATTTCAAAATTCCTTTCACTTTCAGGAACTCATACATAGAAGCGACAGCTGTATGGAGAAACGAAAAAACTCCTTCTGTCTCAATACAGAAAAACGAATTTGGCGAGTGGCTCTGGCACGACTTTGGAACTGGCAAAGGGGGAAGCTGGATTGACCTTGTGATGGTCTTATACAACTGCGATTACATTACAGCTGTAAGACTTTTAAGAGAAAAATATTTAGAGAAAAATGATTTTCCTGACCTTAAACCTGACTTTACACCTAAATCCTGCCGGGTTTCTACGGTAAAAATCATTGAAGTAAAGAAAGTTTCAAGTCCTGCACTTTTGAAATACTTGAGAGAAAGAAAAATTACCAAAATTCCAAACTGGTTAAAAGAAATACACTGGGAAATAAATGGAAGGAAATACTTTGGAGCAGGAATAAAAACCGAGACCGGGAGTTATACGGTAAGAAACAAGTTTGGAAAGTGGAACTTGAAAGAGAAAGCAGAGCAGAAGCACTCTTACAGCCTGATAGAAAAGGGAAGCAGATATATAGCAATATTTGAGGGATTGTTTGACGCCCTCAGCTGGGAACAGCTGAAGTTTAAGCAAACAGATATTTTGATTTTAAATTCCGTTGTCAATGTAGAGAAAGCCCTTGCTGTTATTGAAAAATACGACACCGTAATTCTCGGATTAGACAACGATAAAGCTGGACTTTCTGCCCGCAGAAAGTTTGAGAAAATAAACAGTAAAACCCTTTACCTCAAGTTTGAAAGCAAGGATTTAAACGAAGCATTGAAAAAGCAAGATAGTATTTCTCTACTCCCACTCTTTTAAAAGCCTATGAATATAGCTTTTAGAAACTTTTAACTTGTGGTGTTTCCTCAGAAACTCAGATATTGCTACACAGCCAGCTCCCTCTTTCCGTAAAGTCAGAATTTCAGCTTTTAATTTTTCAAGTTTTTCTCTCTTTTTCGGCTTTCTGCCAGCTCTACTCTTAACCTCGTTCAAAAAACCTCTTGCAAGCCTGAGAAACCTCTCATCTTTCAACTGTGCAAGCCTGGAGTCTCCGTCATATTCAGCTTTTTTAAGCTCTATTTCATAACGCCTTATAGCAACAAGAAAAGCAAAATACCAGATAACCAAAATCGCCTGTTGTAAAGAACAATTCAAAGTTTTTGACAGCTGTTTCGGAAAGTCTGGGATCTCCTGAATCTCAGGTAATAATTCCGCCGTCTTGCGTAGAACAAAACCTTTCTCGTAAGGAAGGTATTTATTAAAAGCAGAGAGTAGCTTCTGCTTGTTCTTCAAAGCAATGGAAATCTCTTCAGTAATATCCATTTCTCACCGTCCCAAATAGTGCAATGTAATCTCTTCCCTGTGGTGTCCCATCTCTTCACTTACAGTCTTTAAAGCCTCGTGATGCCCAATTCCTTCAGAAATCAAAGAATCATACCTCTCTTGAGCAAAGTTATACCTCAAACCGTGAGAGCCCTGATACTGCTGAGAAGTCAAAGCTGAAGCCTCTTTCAAATCCTTGAGATAGTCCTCATACTTGAACTCTATTCTGCCATCAGAAGTGACAGCTTCCTTGACGGCTTCATACAGCTCTCTGGAAACTTCAACAGTCCTCTCATATCCGCCCTTCCCCTGAACTTCTATCCCGTAATGCTGAACGCCAGCTAAATCAGTCCAGAACTTTAAACTGTCCTGCCTTATACCTGCTACCTCGTGAATGCGTAAACCTGCCTCGTGCTGAAGCTGTGCGACAAGCTGATGAGATTGTGAAGAAAGATTATCTATCAGCTCTTTCGGACTTTCGTATGCTCCCCTCTCGGGAGAATCCGCCCTGTCCTGTGCCAGAGTATTAGCAAGCCAGCGACCGCTACCGTCTTCCCTGCTTCCAAAATTAACATCTATCCCAAGTTTCTGCTCAATAACATTTTCCAACTTTCCAATAGCTGACGATATGTTTTTCAAAGACTTTTCCGATAAATCCGCCTTCTGCTCAATGAAACTTTCTATGTGATGAGCCTGAATATCAGTAACCTTGTTAATCCCAAACTCTTCCCTCACATATTCCGCCAGCTGATACCAGACCCCAACATACTCTTTAGCAGTCTTAAAACTCCTGCAATACGGATTATCCTGCTTGGTATAGCCTTCAGCGTATATATGAGAAACCTTTATCCCAAACTGACCGTTATTTGTAGCAAGATTCAAAAGCTCCTTAACTTGATGAATAATGCTTCCAGAAATGCGAATAGAACCGTCAGAACTGACGATTTTGGGCATACTACCCCCCTTGCAGTTGTTCAAGCCTACGCAACGGGTTTAACGACCTCACCCGCAACGGGTTTTAAATCCTCACAGTAGAAGTTTTCCTTCTCCTACCGTGTCATCTTCTTTCATCTCTCACCTACTTAAACTTGTTTAAAGTTAAAGGAAATTTTCACCTCCTTAAACTTGTTATTCTTAAAAAGATTTATGAAGTCTCAAAACTTCCTCTGAGACTTCATAATACAGACCGAAGAGTTCGGTCTGTAAAGTCAAAATTTCCAGTTTGAGACTGGAAATTTTGAAATAGTTTTAAAGGGTCTAATCTCTAAAGACAGACCCTTATCCCCCCTTCTTTTCATTGACTTGGGTAGAACCTCTATCTACCCAAGTTACAAATTAAACGATTGTGTTTTTTTTAGTCAATTAGTTTTTTTTGCCCCCCGGGGGGCAGGGGGACAAAGAAAATAACTATGCTTTTAGTTTTTTTATAGACAGGACAGATGAAGTCTCCACTTCTGAAAACCTCACCTGTCCCGTCCGCTTCTGCTTCTGCTTCTTTTCTGCCCGCATTAGCAACCAGACTTACAGTCTGGTTGCTTGCGGGTTGCTTACACTTAAGAATTTTAAACGCAACGGTTGAAGTTGTCAACAGCCTTCATTTTTAGAATGTATTTGTGGAATTGTATTTTTTACACAATTTGTGGAAACAGGATAGGGGACGAGAAGATTTTTTCGTCTCCGCATAGCCGAGTGGACTCACCAGCCAACCTCAAAGTAAAAAAATATGCCCTTGCTCACTTCGTCAAGGTCTCCGCCCAGCCTCGCTATGCTCGGCTGGTCCCCCCCTTGACTCCGTTCGCTTCGTGCATGATTGAATCTATGAGAGGTTGGCTGATAGGAAAGAAAATTTCCTTTCAATTTTCAAAATACCGTCTTATTTGCCCAATTTTCGCATTTTTTCTCTTCTCAAGTTATTGACACCTTTTTAGGGAAAAAATCGCATAGAAGCGAAATCTCGCGGTCTGACGAGGTATTTTTTCGTGCAAGCTGAAACTTTTCCTGAAAAATCAAATTTTTAAGAGAAAGCGATTTTTTTCATTCAACTTTCATTTCATTTTAAAAATACAATCCGCGTGAGCTGTTCTGGTTCTTTTCTCTCTCGTTGCCGTCCTGCTGGTATATATATTTGGTGTGCGTATTTGGTGGTCTATTTGGTGGGGAACGGGAAGAAATTAGAAATCAAGAAGTTATGATAGGTGAGCGTGATTGGTGTATCTAAATTGCGTGATTGAAGTATCCAAGTTGCGTGATTGAAGTATCCAAGTTTGACTTAGTAAGCAAATCTCGGTATATTTTATTTGTAAACCTTATTTTGGAGCTAATTTGACTTCTACTAACATTCACTTTAACTAAAAATACGCTCTAAGTCCTCTTCCGTAAGGGAGGGGATACAGAGCGACGCCGTAAGGCGTTGTATTGACAAGCGTCAGTTCTGAACATAGAATAAGGGTATGGAGTACAAGCTGGATAAAGGGTGTCATTCTGTATATTCCCTTCAGTTCCACCTTGTATTAGTGGTAAAGTATAGGAAAAAGGTTCTGATAGGGAAGCTTGCAGAAAGACTAAAGGAGATAGTTGTGGAAGTAGCAGAGCACTTTGGTATTGAGATAATAGAGCAGGAAACGGATAAAGACCACATTCACATCCTGTTTTCCTCACGACCTACGGTTATGCTTTCAAGGTTTGTGAATTCACTCAAGTCAGTAACATCAAGAAAACTGAGGAGAGAGTTCCCAGAAGTTATGAGAAAGGAGCTTTGGGGTGGAAAGTTCTGGTCTCCATCCTACTTCATAGCAACGACTGGACAGGTGAAACTGGAGGACATAAAAAGATATGTCCAGAGCCAAGGAAGAAAGTAAATTTTTGCTTACCTATAAATTCAGAGCTTATCCTTCTGCTCTGCAGGAATACAAGTTGGAAAACTGGCTTTTTGCTCTATGCTGGCTCTACAACCATGCACTTGAAGAAAGGAAAAGAGTCTGGAAGGAAGAGAGGAGAACTGTAAAATATTCAGAACAACAAAACAACCTACCTAAGCTCAAGAAGAAAGAACCGATACTAAAACTTGTTCACTCCCAAGTTCTCCAAGATACACTCAGGAGAGTAGATAAAGCATTCCAAAAGTTTTTCCAAGATTTAGAGAGGAAGAAGAAAGGAGAAAAGGTAAAGGTTGGTTACCCAAAAAAGAAACCGATAGCGAAATACAAGTCTCTTACTTTTTCGCAAGTCTGGATGAAACAGAAAGGGAAATTAGTTCCGATAATCAAACTGGAAAAGAAGAATAACCGATTTGCATACCTTCACCTACCCAAGATAGGTAAACTCAAGATAAGACTGCATAGAGAAATTGACTGGACAAGAGCAAAGACAGTAACAGTAAAGAGAGAACCAAGCGGAAACTGGTATGTATGCATAAGCGTAGAAGTTGACCTTGACCAGATACTCAAAGAGGCAGAAGAAAGGGTAGAAAGAAAGATAAAAACGGTAGGAATAGACTTAGGAGTGAAACATCTTGCAGTGACCAGTAAAAAAGACTACATAAAGCATCCGAAATTTATACAAAAACTTGAGAAAAGACTAAAGAGAGAACAGAAGAAACTATCAAGGAAAGAAAAAGGGAGCAGAAACTTTGAAAAGCAAAAAAAGAAAGTAGCAAAGATACACGAAAAAATAAAAAACGCAAGAAGAGACTTTCTCCATAAACTATCAAGGAAGTTAGTAGGAAGATACCATCTGATAAGCTTTGAAGACCTTGACATACCCGGTCTTGTAGAAAACAACCCATTAGCAAAACTAATACTTGATGCAGGATGGGGAACACTCATTACCTTTACCACCTATAAAGCCGTAATGGCAGGGGTAAAGGTGGTAAAAGTAGATGCGGCATATACAACTCAAGAATGTTCTTACTGTGGACTAAAAGTTCCCAAAACATTAGCAGATAGGATGCACAAATGTCCGAGATCGGAATAGAGCTTGATAGAGACTATAACGCAAGCATAGTAATAGACAAGAGAGGAATAGAGAAAGAAGGGCTCACCCACCTTACGGGTGGTAGGGTCGGAGCGACCCGAACTTACGCCTGTGGAGAGGGCACTGGCGGGGTCTCCTCAAAAGGGGAGATTAGCTATCCCTCGCTGAAGCAGGAATCCCCTTGCGGGTCTTCTGGGTGGAGCAACTCTCGGCAGAGGGTTGTTTTCCTACCAGAAGCTCCGTCCGTAAGGGCGGAGTAGTTCACTCTATTGTGGATGGATCAAAAAAAGGAATTTTTTCTTTTTCCTTGATTTCAAGTTCACAATCCAGCTGATTTAGTATTCTCACTAAACTTGCAATAGATGTTTTTCCTATATAACCGTTCTCTAAAGCTGAAAGTGTCTGTCTTGAAATCCCGGCTCTGCGAGCCACTTCTTCCTGAGTGAGTCCTTTTCTTTTTCTGATTTCTTTTATCTTTTTTCCTATTTTCCAGTATTCCATGTGAACACCTCTTTTGGAATTTCCTTGTATGTTTCTTTAAGATTTTTATCAAGAGAAAACTGTAAAACAGCTACCATTTTAGAACCAATCTCTGCAAAGGAAGGAGCCTCTTGTATATATTCTTTTATCTTTTTGATGGTTTTTAAAATGGCATTTTCACACTCTTCAAAAAGTTCATTGGCCTCTCTGTTTGTTAAAAGACAGTATTCCTGCCCGAACCTTATAAGTTCTTTTTTTGAATACCATACCTTTCTTCCTTCTATGGAGAGAGCGGGCTTATCTTTTGGGAGATAGATAGCTGTATTTATAACGTCATAGGCAGGGGCAAGTGTTATGTTTCGGAAATCTTTATACAAGATTCCAAAATTTTTTAAATGAGCATCACCGTTCTTAAGTAAAAAATTCATTACTATCATCTTGAAATAGATTTTTAAGTCTTCTTCTACCTTTGATGATATTTTGGCAATGGCTTTTGCTATCTTTTCATAAGAGCCGTCATATTTTGAGATTCTATGTTTCTTAAAAAGCACACAAAACTCTTCAAACCCTTTAAAATCTCCGGTAGCTTTATCAAAGTCAAACCTTTCGGTAATAAAAAATCTTCTGTTTTTGGAGAGCCAGAACTTTGGAGTTGGAATTCCTGCATATCTAACAGCTTTCATGCAGAAATACTCATTTTCAGCAAGATCTGGAAACTCTGCTCCAAAAGTTTTAACTATGAAATCTTTTTCTGTAAAAGAAGTTTTATCGCGTAATGTTGCAAGAACTTTTGGTTGTACTCCGGAAATTGCGGATTTAAACAGGAAAGCATCTATAAGTTTCTTAAAAAGGTCCGGATTGTTGTCTTCTATTACCTCTTCAAGGGAAAACTCTATATGTAGTCTTTCACGGATGTAGTTATCTTCGGATTCATAAGTTAACCAGCCTTCAAGGGAAGGAGATAGTGTTTTAAAAATGATAAAGTCATTTACCCGGCCGAACTCTTTTCTTAGTAAATTGGTTAGCATCTCAAAGAGGTATCCTTCCGGCATGTTCATATCAAAAATTGGATGAAGATAGAAAGTGGAAACATAACTTTCATACGAAAAAGGCATTGTTATGGAAATAGGATTATTTTCAAGGTAGTTAAAAATATACCTGTACTGTTCTTCTGTAAAATGAAGTGTACCGCTTAATTGTCTGTTAGCATAAACTTTTATCATTTCCTTCCTCTTTACTTCTATATCATGTTAATTATACTTTACATTGTGAGGTAAAGCTTCTTATTTGTAAAGTATCTTTTACAAAAATATGTTTTGATCCGAATAGTGCAAGGTTTTACAGGCAACCGCTCTCAAAATTTCCCATTTTTGGCTTCTCTTTTCTTCTATATAATCACTGAGTGGTGTGAATAGACACTAAATCACATGGCTGGGAAAAATCACCGCAGAGGCGATTTCAGGCGGAATTTCGGGCAAATTTTGCAGCTGGCCGCTCCCTTTCTTTTCCTTTTTTTCGTTTTTTTATTTTTTTCTTTAAGCCTACCTTTTAGAATTTCTTTATAAAAAATTTATTATTCTTTTGATTTTTCAGCCTTAATAAAAAAAAAGACGCCATATATATTACTTATTTTTTACAGACATATTTTTTATATATAAAGACATATTTTAAAGGGCTTTCTGGAGACTTTGCTATTCAATTTCCTGAATCACTTCACCTGTCCCTTTATTTCACCCCTTGATTTTAACCTGTCCCTTTATTTCACCCCACCTGTCCCTTTATTTCACCCTACTTGTCCCTTTATTTCACCCCTGAGTTGAAGGCAAAGGGAGACAGGGGATTAGTTAAAAACTGATTTGTGCCAGAGATTCAGAAGAAGTAACAGGAAATGGATTTCAATGGAAAATAAAAAACTTCCAGCACGGGATTATGTGAATTTTTACTTTCTCTTTTTCTATTTCCAGTTCATCATCAAATGTGAGAATAAAAGCTTCTTTTTTTCTGAAAAATTTACAGGCTTCCAGTATTGATTCCGTTTCTCTTTCAAAAGTTTTCGCATTCTTTACTGTATAACTAACCTGGTAAATATCCGGGGTTTCATCAGAAAATCCAATAAAGTCACACTCCTTTTTCATTTTAAAGTAAAAGATTTGCTTATATCTTAAAAGTAACTCTTTAAATGTAATGTTTTCCAGAAGTTTTCCCGTATCTTTAAAAAAAGAATTTGCTGTTATCAAACCGTTATCTATTATGTAAAGTTTTTTTAAACTCAAACTCCTTTTCAGAACAGAGCGGGAATATTTTTCAAGCAGTCTCACCAGATAAATATTTTCCGCAGCATCAAGTATGTTATACAGTGTGTCTTTAGATACTTTGTAACCTGCAGATTTTAGTTCGTTATAGATATTGTTTACTGAAAATGGAGAAGATACGTTTTCTATTGCTCTTTTTAGCAGATATTTTACTACCGGAATATTAGTGAAATTATACCTTTCAACTAAATCTCTATATAACATAACATCAAAGTATTCTTGAAGGACTTTAAGCTTTATTTCTTCATTTTCTATAAAAGATATTTCTGGAAATCCTCCCCATTGCAGATATTCCTCAAACAGTTTTTTAACTTTGGCTTTCAAATTTGTATCGTAAATGTCAACGGGGGAAATTTTTAGCTTTCTAAACTTCAAAAACTCTTTAAAACTGAGGGGGTAAATTTCATAACTGATTGTTCTTCCTCTGAGAGCGGTAGCTATCTCTTTTGAAAGTAATTTTGAACTTGAACCTGTAATAAATATATTCTTTGTTTCTGTTTCGTAGAGTCTTTTGATAAACTTTTCCCAGCCTTCAACGTTCTGGATTTCATCAAAGAAAAAGTAAACGTCTGATAAGTTTTTATCGGGATAGAGTTCTCTGTAACTTTCTACAATTATACCCAGATCTTTTCCTTTTATCTCCAGCCTTTCATCATCAAAATTGATGTAAACTATATTTTCCATTTCTACCGTTTTTCTTAGTTCTTTTATGGTCTGATAGAGAAAGTAAGTTTTGCCGCTTCTTCTTACACCTATAAGAGTCACTATCTTTCCGGTATTAATGGGAATCTGTAAATCCCTTTGAATAATATCGGGAAGCTCCTTTCTTTGAAAAGAAATTATTATCTCTTTGAGCAGTTCTTTCCTCATAGCAAGGAAAGTTTACTAAAAAAATTTCCTTCTGTAAAGGAAAGATTCATCAAGAACCTGCATAGGTATACACATACTCCCCACCCACACCAAAGGAAAAAGGCTGCCCACCTGGTAGTTAAAATATTAAGAGCACTAAACATTCAAATTTTCAGAAAACCAAAACCACTACCAGGAGGACAACCATGCAGCTAAATATAAACCTATACCACG